>CBDUBP010000143.1:0-6749 GCA_965365415.1 uncultured bacterium
GGTAGTTCCAAGAACGGAAGGGAATCAGAATCGAAACGCTTAGGTGTTAAGATCTACGGCGGACAGGCGGCGATTGCAGGTAACATCATCGTTAGGCAGCGCGGCTCGAAGCACAATCCGGGCGAGAACGTCTATATGGGCAAGGATCACACTTTGCACGCTAGAATAGACGGGGTCGTACAATTCCAAAAGAAAAGAGACAACAAGTCTTATGTATCAATTCTGCCTTTTACGGCTGAAGCATAAGCTTAGCTCACCAAAATAAAAAACCCGCTCAACAGCGGGTTTTTTTATTTTGATGAGGCTCCAAGCTCCAAGCTCCAAGCTCCAAAGTCCCAAAGCGTAAGCAGCAGACTACTCCGCATCTAAATATCTAAAATCTAAAGTCTAAAATCTAACCTCCCTAGCGCAATTCCACTTTCCCATCCTGATCCTTATCGACGGCCGAATCAATTTCCTTAGCGGCTTTTTCCAGAACGTCACCGGTTTTATCAAGGCCTTTGCGGATTCCGGCCTTTGTATCTTCCCACGCTTTTTTGGCTTTTGCCGCATTGATCTTTGCCTCACGCTCGGCTTCGAGGTCGCCGCGCTGGTGCGCCAATTCGACTTCCGCCTCGGCGGCGCGGTAATTTTCCTCCGCACGACGGATCTCTAGATCATAATCAGTTTCTGTCGTTGTCGTTGTCGTGGTGACTTTGCCGTCTTCGATCGTTTCGGTAGTTTCAACTTTGACGGTCTTCGTACAAGCCGTAAATGCAAAGACGAACGCGACAGTAATTACGTACTTTTTCATGATTGGATTTTTTATCAATCCGCTTTCGCGTCTTCCAGGGTTTGGTTATAGCCTTCTTTAATATCCTGCCCCGCTTCATTCGCGGCAGCTTTAGTTTTTTCCCACGCCGCTTTTGCATTGTCCCGGGCTTCTGTTGCGAGACGTTCGGCTTCCGCATCACCTCTGTCCTTTGCGGCCTCAAGATCGGCTTCGGCTTTGTTGTATGCGGCTTCGGCCTCCGTGAGATCCATTTCGTAATCTACGTCGGTTTCTGTTTCTGTTGAGACGGTTCCGTCTGCGTTAACTGATGTCTCGGTTTCGGTGCCGACTTCCTTCTTGCATGCAGTGGTTAAAATCAAACCGCAGACTGCTAGTGCTAATGTGAGCTTTTTCATAAGTGATGGTTTTTTTAGATTTTTAAATTTACGGTAATTATGCATGATGGGTGTTATATAATTTCTAGGAGAAGCGTCAAAGCGTCAAAGATCCACCCGAGGCCATCGGCCGAACTGAGCGCAGGTAAAGCTCCTAAGCAGCGGCAAATTGGCAGAGCGACCGAGAGACAAAGGGAGATCAAAGCGATTGCAAATTGAAATCGTAGAACCGGGATTAGCTACCCCGGGCGGAGCCGAACTGTACGGAGCACACCGAATAAATGTTGATTTTTGAAGTTTTAAAGCATAAAAAAACCCTCACATCTCTGCAAGGGTTCTATCAAATCAACGAATTAGCGAATCATCGCATCATCGTCTTAGTATCTGTAATACTCAGGCTTGAATGGGCCTTTTACTTCAACACCAATATATTCAGCTTGGTCAGGACGCAAAGTTTCCAATTCCACACCTAATTTCTCAAGGTGAAGCGCAGCAACCTTTTCATCAAGATGTTTGGGAAGCATGTAAACCTGGTTTTCGTATGCGTCGGCGTTGTTCCAAAGTTCGATCTGTGCCAAAGTCTGGTTCGTAAATGAGTTACTCATCACAAAGCTCGGGTGGCCGGTCGCGCATCCAAGGTTGACCAAACGTCCCTCAGCCAGGATGATCACGTCTTTTCCATTGATGTTGTATTTGTCGACCTGTGGCTTGATCTCGATTTTTGTCGAACCATAGTTCTTATTCAGCCATGCCATATCGATTTCATTATCGAAATGCCCGATGTTGCAAACCACAGTTTTGTCTTTCATTTTCTCGAAGTGGCTACCCACCACGATATCCTTATTTCCTGTAGTCGTGATGACGATATCGGCATTTCCGATTACCGTATCAAGCCTTTTTACTTCATATCCGTCCATTGCGGCCTGAAGCGCACAGATCGGATCGATTTCGGTTACGGTGACAATAGATCCCGCTCCGCGGAACGAAGCTGCAGTTCCTTTTCCGACATCGCCATATCCGCAAACCACAACACGTTTTCCGGCAAGCATCAAATCGGTCGCGCGACGGATCGCGTCAACAGCCGATTCTTTACAACCGTATTTATTGTCGAATTTCGACTTTGTAACCGAATCGTTCACGTTGATCGCCGGCATCGGAAGCGTCCCATTCTTCATCCTTTCGTACAAACGGTGAACCCCTGTGGTCGTTTCTTCAGAAAGTCCTCTGATCCCCGAAACGAGTTCAGGATAACGGTCCAAAACCATGTTCGTCAAATCGCCGCCATCGTCAAGGATCATATTCAGTGGCTGACGGTCTTCGCCAAAGAACAGTGTCTGCTCGATACACCAGTCGAATTCCTCTTCATTCAAACCTTTCCATGCATAAACCTGGATTCCCGCATCGGCAATTGCCGCAGCAGCGTGATCCTGTGTTGAGAATATGTTGCATGAGCTCCAGGTCACTTCAGCACCGAGCGACTTCAAAGTTTCGATCAGGACAGCTGTCTGGATCGTCATGTGAAGACATCCTGCAATCCGGGCGCCTTTCAATGGCTGCGAATCGCCATATTCGCGGCGAAGTGCCATCAATCCGGGCATTTCCGCCTCGGCCAGCTCAATTTCTTTTCGTCCCCAGGAAGCAAGCGAAATGTCTTTTACCTTGTATGCCACATACGGCATTGTCTGTGTGCTCATATCTTTAAATTTGTATTAACTGAAAAAATTTGCGCAAAATTACGTATTACTTTCTTATAACAAGGGCATGAGCAAATTATTATGATTTGTTTTTCGGATTAAATTTTTGATTCGCAGCATGTTATTTTTTATCGCGCCGCAGATGCTTATGTTAATTCTCGAATGACGGTTTTTCCGCAATGACCAAAAGGGGGAACGTTTAACTTTACCTTCAGGGAAGGGGCAGATGTTATCCCTAAAAAATAATTCGCTGCTCTTGATAAGGTAAAACCGCACATTTTCTTAATATTTTTTATTTTAGTATTTTTTTCCGACGGCCAAATTCATTAATTTCAGGAGCTATTTCCCGTCTTCCGCTGCAATCTTTTCCGCGCACCTCGACAGGCTCGGCGCTGCAAAAAAGGATTTCCGCTGCAACCGGGGCTAACTCCATCACGACGATGCCGCTTCACTCCATCATCAACCACAACACGCACACAGCCATATACCTCTGGAAGATCACCGAGGCTTTGGGCGATCTGTTCGATATGGCAGTGCTTACCGATAAAAGTATATTCCGACTTGGGAGCACTCATTCACTTGAGCATAAACGCGGATTCTTAAGCGTGCGCAGCCTGCTTCAGGCCGCCGGCTACAACGACTTCGATCTTACTTACGACGAATTTGGCAAACCCAATCTCAACGACGGCAAACACATCTCGATCTCTCATTCGCACGGTTTTTCGGCAATAATCGTCAGCAATGAAAAATGTGGAATCGACCTTGAGATGTGCCGCGAAAAGATCATCCTAATCGCCGATAAGTTCGTCGAAGAAGGTTTCGAGTTTCCCAACAAAGACGACAAACAAGATTACATTTCGCGCCTCACGGTCGATTGGGGTATCAAGGAATCCGTTTTTAAGATACGCAATGAACCCGGTATCAGTTTCAAGCAGCACATCAGCGTGACGCCGTTTACGTTGGAATCCGGAAATACGCGGGCAAGGCTTTCGTTTAACGAAATTGTCCAGGATTTCAATGTATATTTCACACCGGTCGAAAACTACATGATGGTTTACGCCTTTGAAGATAATGCGTAGCTTTGCGGGCGATATATCCCTCATGCATCTCTACTCCGACATCCTCGCCGCACGTGCCGAAAACCGAAAATTGCTTGCAATCCTGCTTGATCCCGACAAGATAGAATGGGATAAGATCGATCTGATGATCACGAAAATCTGCGCCGCGCCGGCAACGCATATTTTTATCGGCGGAAGCCACGTTGCAAGCCAGCGCCTTGACGAGCTTGTCGTTGTAATGAAGGAGAATTGCGGGTTGCCTGTTGTCCTTTTTCCCGGGAATCCAACGCAGATCTCACCTAACGCACACGGAATATTGTTCTTGTCCCTGCTTTCGGGCCGGAATACGGATTATCTGATCGAACACCATATCGAAGCTGCACCAATACTCAGGAAAACCCGGCTTGAAGTCATTCCGACAGGATATATTCTAATCGAGAGCGGAGGCACGACGGCGGTCGAATTTGTCAGCGGGACTACGCCGATGCCAACCGACGATCCCGAAAATATCATCAATACGGCTCTTGCAGGCGAACTTCTGGGAATGAAGCTAATTTACCTGGAAGCCGGAAGCGGCGCAAGGAACCCGGTTCCAAAAGAAGTCATAGCCGAAGTGTCGAAAAACATCCGCATTCCTCTGATCGTGGGCGGCGGGATCAAAGATTTAAATGGCATCGAGGCAGCATACGATTCCGGGGCCGACATGGTAGTCATCGGCACCGCCTTCGAAAACAATTACAACTTCTTCAACTGATGGTCGATTTTTTCATTGACGCCTATCGCAACACGCCCGCGTTCGTGATTGTGCTCGAAGCGATCGCTTTTGTTTTTGGAATCGCGAGTGTATGGTACGCAAAAAAGGAAAATATCCTCGTATATCCGGTCGGGCTTGTCGCAACATCCATTACCGTCTATTTGTTATATCGCGCCAATTATTACGGTGATATGATCATCAATTTTTACTATTCACTGATGTCGGTTTACGGTTGGTACATGTGGTCTCGGAAAAAATCTGACAATAAAGAACTTCCTGTTTCCAGAACGACACCAAAAGAAAAATTAACAGGCGCCGCGGCATTTTTTCTGACAATAATTGTAATTTTAATCGTCTACAGATTTTTTGATTACGAGATCAGGACCGAAAACTATTTTGATATCCTCACATCGGGGATATTTTTTACGGCCATGTGGTTCATGGCTCTGAAAAAGATCGAAAGCTGGACACTCTGGATTATCGGCGACATCATTGCCATTCCGCTATACGGATATCGCGGACTCGGAATGCTCTCGTTGCAATACGTCATTTTTACAATACTTGCCATTCAGGCTTACATCGCATGGAGGAAAACCTTAAGCAGCACGCAAACGACATCATAAGAATTGCAATCGTTGGCCCCGAGTGTACGGGAAAAACGACTCTCGCAAAACAATTGGCAGACCATTTCAATACCTCGTGGGTGCCCGAATTCGCGCGCGGTTTCCTTCAGAAAAAATGGGATGAAACAAACGAAATATGCGAGCCATCAGACATGCTTCCGATCGTCCGCGGCCAGATCAGCGCCGAAAATGAGGCGTCTCAGGAAGCAAACAATATCCTGATTTCTGATACGAGTGCGCTACAGTCTAAAGTTTATTCAGATATCTATTACGGCGAAACCGACCCAATGATCGCCAAAGCCGCAAAGAAGCATCGTTACGATCTGTTTTTCCTGACTGACGCAGATGTTCCATGGGAGAAAGATGATCTGCGCGACAGGCCGAACGACCGCCAAAATTATTTCGGGATATTCCGGCAGGCCTTGATCGAACTCGACAAACCTTATATCGTATTGAGCGGCGACGCGCAAACTCGTCTTAAAAATGCGATCGCACACATTGAAAAACTGCGGGATTGCAGGAGTATCGGACTAACATCTCAGGATCTTATTCAGATCATCGATCACGAACTCGAGCCCCGGACGATCGAGAGCCATCTTTCATATTTCCGAAACGGCATCCCGAAAGCCGATTTAGATCGCCCGGCGACTATTGGAGACGGCATCGTTAGGCATTCGGAATCAGATTTCAAAAACCTCGCTAGATCATTCGATCAGCTAAATAAGGGTAAAACACTGGAGAAATTTGTTCCCGCATCCGGAGCAGCGAGCCGGATGTTCAAATTTTTAAGCGAGTTCCTGCACGAGTTCGATGTCGCCAATGAATCGGTCAACGCCTATATCAATCGAAAAAACGCATCCGACCTCAAAATTTTTCTCGCGGGTTTGGAAAAGTTTCCGTTCTATCCAAAGGTCATCAGGAAACTTCGTGAGGTTTACACCGACTTCGACAGGTGGGATCGGGCAACCAGGGTTTTCCATTTCATCAAGATGATCCTCGAGCCGCAGTATTTTAATTTTTGTGATCGGCCAAAAGGCGTTTTGCCGTTCCATAAGTACAAAGGGCATGTCGCCACTCCGGTTGAAGAACATTTGAATGAATCGGTTCATTACAGCTTGTCGGGAACAACCGCTAAAGTTCACTTCACGGTTTCCGAAGAACATCGACGACTTTTTGAAGATGTTGTAAAGAAAGTCAAACCTTCCATCGAAAAGGAAAGCGGAAAATCCATCGAGGTCACTTTCAGCTATCAGGACAAATCAACCGATACGATCGCCGTCGACGAAAAGAACGAACCGTTCCGCGACGAAAATGGAAAGCTGGTTTTCCGGCCGGGCGGACATGGAGCGTTAATCAACAATCTGTACCGGCTCGACTCAGACGTCATCTTCATAAAGAATATTGACAACGTGATCCAGAACCAAGTAAAGACCATCGCATTTTCTAAGAACGCGCTTGGCCCGATAATGCTTTC
>CBDUBP010000144.1:0-6723 GCA_965365415.1 uncultured bacterium
CAAAGCTCCTGAGCAGCTTCAACGAAAATAGTAGCAGAGAGGCAAAGTGACAAAGAGACATAGCTCCAAAGCGGCAGGAAGTTCGAAAGTACTTATACATGCCTAAGGAAATCTATGAGTTGGGAGACTGCGATGGCGCGGTGGCTTATTTGGGATTTTTCGATAAACGACATTTCGGCGAAGGTTTGTTCATGGCCGTAGGGAATGAAAACCGGATCGTAACCAAAACCGCCGGTGCCGCGGCGCTCACTGATGATCTTGCCGTCGATGATCCCGGTAAACAAATGCTGTTCGCCACTGAGATTTAATGCGATCACAGTTACAAAACGTGCCGATCTGTTTGTGTGTGAATCCATTTCCTTCAGCAACCTGTCGATGTTCGCGTTCGAATCTTTCGAGTCGCCTGCATATCGTGCAGAGTGGACTCCCGGGGCGCCATCGAGCGCGTCGACTTCAAGGCCGCTGTCGTCCGCAAAGCAATCATAACCGTACTTTTCCGAGACATAGTTGGCTTTCAGGATCGCATTTCCCTCGATGGTTTTCGCAGTTTCGGGAATTTCTTCGGTACAACCGATGTCGGTAAGGCTTAGAATCGTAAAATCGTCAGGCAGCATGGCGCCGATTTCTGCAATTTTATGATGATTGGTGGAGGCGAATACGATAGTCATATCGCAAATTTACTAAACCATAACGGCTAAATGACAATCGCTGCAAATTATCTATAACGTGCTGTTATACATTTTGTTACATCTGATTCTTTTTTTGTTGTATCAGCTAACTATTTTGTAATTTTAGAAGGAAATATTTAAATTTCACAGCTATGAAAATAAAGCTACTCCTTATTATCCTGATTTCTTCGCTTGGGTTTGCGCAGCCGCAAATTGCCGGAGATACAATGCTTTGTCCGTTTTCAAACGGTACAGCTTATGTTGTAAACGACCAGAATTTCGACACCTATACGTGGTATTGGAAATACTGGTTTTCAAGTGACGAGTTCGAGGCCGTTCCCGGTGTAAGCGGACCAACTTTTATTTACGATTGGTATACTTATGACCAGGCGCTGATCAAGGTTGTCGTTACATTGAACGGCGAGACGTTTGAATCCAACACGATTCAAATCGACAGTTATGCATGGGTCGGACTCACAACGGGTTTTCAGGATTCGGAAAATATATCGATCGACCAAAACAATGGGAATGTGCTGTTATGTGCAGGAACCACTTTTAATGTTGAGGTTTATAATCCATATACGATCGTGCAATGGTACCGCGATGGCGTTGAAATTCCCGGAGCAAACACAATGAGTTACGAAATTTCAGGCCCGGGTGTCTACCACGTGGTGGCGGCACCTGATTTTTGTCCCAATAATGCGGCTTCATCTGAAGGTACGCCGATCATTGTGCAGATCGATAACGATTGTACATTGGGAATTGACGGTCCGGATCAAGCGGAAATTTTTCTTTATCCCAATCCGGTCGTCGGGAAACTACATGTTTCGAAGCCGGTGGAATTCCTCCGAATCCATGACCTTAGCGGCAAGACGGTATACGAACTTTCAAGCAGTGAAAATACTGCCGTCGATATGACCTCAATGCCGGCCGGCACCTATTTCGTTGAAATGCGATCCGAAGGAAATACCGTCCTTCGAAAGATCGTCAAGCGGTAGGTAATGATGCAATTTGATTGTATAATGATGTAATGAAGTGCTCCCGAAACCGTCGTAAATTTGTTGAAACGAAAAATAAGAAATCATGAGAAAGATGATAGCAGTGGGCCTGATGGCACTTTTTGTAGGCGCGATCAGTTCCTGTAAAGACAAAAATGAGGATGCGGGAAAGATGGAAGGTACCGAAATGCCGGCCGATGGAACCGCTACTGATATGGATACGATGGCAACCGATGATGCCGGAACCGTGAATGACACGAATGTCAGTGGAACGACGAGTGGGGAAATGGAGCAGGTTCCATAATTAATGTAACAATTTAGCGAATTAAAAATGTACCAATGCTGAAGCAGCATTGGTACATCGCTATATAGTTCCGGCAGCATTTTCCAGATCGGCGATCACAAACCTGGTCATCTTCATCATGGCCTGCATGACACGGCTTGACTGCTCGGCGTCGCCGGAAGCATATAATTCCCAGAATTGTTTAGGAACGATCTGCCATGAAAGGCCGAATTTGTCTTTAAGCCAGCCGCAGACCGAGGTTTCGCCACCTTCTGATAAACGTTCCCAGTAATAATCAACTTCTTCCTGATCTTCGCAATTGACGACGAAAGATACCGATTCATTAAACTTGAATTGCGGTCCGCCATTTAGCGCGACAAAGTCCATCCCGTTGATCCTGAATTCAATAGTCAGCACAGAACCTTCCGGACCCGGTCCTTCTTTACCAAAATGGGCCATGCGGCTGATCTTGCCATCTTTAAAAATCGACAGATAATGGTTGACGGCTTCTTCGGCATTTCCGTCGAACCAGAGGAAAGGAGTTATTTTTTGCATGATCGTTAATTAGACAATTTAAAAATTTAGAAATGTACGAATGACTTCGTAAATGCGAAGTAAACAAAAAAGCAAACGATTTACCCGATGGAAGATCAATCATTATTACATTGCAATGCTACCTTACTTCAATCGTACGTATACATGCTTTACTGCTTTGTTTTCGGAAAGCCGCTCATCGATTTCCACCATGCTTTTTAATGATTTCAGCAAAGGCGTGAGTTTGGCAAAGCCGAAATTGCGCGGATCGAACTCGGGTTTTTTGCGGACGATCATGTTTCCGACATCGCCGAGGAATGCCCATCCGTCGTCGTCGCTCAGGTCATCGATGGTTGCAGCGATTATTTCAAGGGTTTCGTGATCAAGTTTGTTTTTTTCGACAGGCTTCTCAATGTTTTCCGAATCGCGTTTGTTGCTGATCTTTTTCTTTTTGGCAGCGCCATCGAGAACTTCGATAAAGACGAACCTGTCGCAAGCGGAAATCAGGCTTGGCGGCGTTTTCTTTTCACCCATTCCGATGACGAGCATGCCGGATTCGCGGAGCCTGATCGCCAGGCGTGTAAAATCGCTGTCGGATGACACGATGCAAAAGCCGTCGACATTTCCGGCGTAGAGCAAATCCATCGCATCGATGATCAGGGCGGAATCGGACGAATTTTTTCCGGTGGTGTAGCTGTATTGTTGTACGGGAGTGATCGCATTTTCAAGAAGGACGCTTTTCCAGCCCGCGGCGTTTGGCCGCGTCCAGTCGGCATAAATTCGTTTAGTTGTCGGCGTCCCGAATTTCGCGATCTCTTCCATCATTCCTTTTATATTGGCGTAGGGAACATTATCGGCATCTATGAGGACTGCGAGGCGTTGTTGGTTGTTGGGCATGTGAGGAGTTTATTTGTTTATGGGTTGATTTGTTTATTTGTGGTTGTTGGTTTAGAAGTTTAGAGGTTTAGAGGTTTAGAGGTTCGTGTTTAGTTATTAAGTGTTGCGTCTGGGAGTCTTGTCAACTTTCAACTTTCAACAGTCAATTACGCACAGTTGACCGCCTACTGCCCACTGCCCACTGCCCACTGTCAACGGTCAACTGCCCACTGCCAACTGCCAACTGCCTACTGTCAACTGTCAACTGTCAACTGTCAACTGAAAAATTTCGCTCTAAAGTAACACTTTTCCCGTTACCAATACTGCCTAGCCCCGATCCCGATAGCTATCGGGAGCGGTTATCCTTTTGCGGAGCTTCGAGCTTGTCGAGAAGCCCGCAAAAGATAGTAGCGGACAGCGGGATTATGCTTCCAAAGAAAAAATATTGCAATCCACATTATTGTTTTATTTTTGCGCGGCAGAAGTTAGTTCCGCAAGACAGATCATGGTAAAAGATTTATTCGAAAGGATACAAAACAATAAAGGGCCGCTGGGCAAATGGGCATCACAGGCCGAAGGATATTATGTGTTCCCTAAACTTGAAGGTGAGCTTGGACCGCGGATGCAGTTTCATGGAAAGGAGATCCTTAACTGGAGCATCAACGATTATTTGGGTTTGGCGAATCATCCTGCCGTGCGTGAGGCCGACACGGAAGCGGCACGCCAATATGGCGCGGCTTATCCGATGGGAGCGCGCATGATGAGCGGGCAGACGGATTTCCATGAAAAACTGGAACGTGAGCTCGCGGAGTTTGTCATGAAGGAATCTGCGTACCTGCTTAATTTTGGATATCAGGGAATGGTGTCGATCATCGATGCGCTTGTAACAAAAAATGATATCATTGTTTACGATGTCGACTCGCATGCATGCATCATCGATGGCGTCCGGCTTCACATGGGGAAACGGTTTACCTATCGCCACAACGATGTGGAATCGATGGAGAAAAACCTTCAGCGCGCTACAAAGATGGCTGAAGAAACAGGCGGCGGAATTCTTTTCATTACCGAAGGAGTTTTCGGGATGCGTGGCCAGCAGGGAAAACTGAAAGAGATCGCAGAACTAAAGAAGAAATATAACTTTCGATTGCTGGTTGACGATGCGCACGGATTTGGTACGCTTGGAAAAACGGGTGCCGGAGCGGGCGAGGAGCAAGGCGTGCAGGACCAAATTGACGTTTACTTTTCGACCTTTGCAAAATCGATGGCCAATATCGGTGCATTTGTCGCTGCTGATAAGGATATTATCGATTATTTGAAATACAATTTGCGTTCGCAGATGTTCGCGAAATCCCTTCCGATGATCCAGACGGTCGGCTCATTGAAACGCCTCGAAATGATGCGTACGATGCCTGAGCTCAAGGACAAACTTTGGGAAAATGTCAACGCATTGCAAAACGGGTTGAAGGAACGCGGATTCAATATCGGCGATACAAATACTTGTGTCACGCCGGTTTACCTGAATGGAAGCATTCCGGAAGCGATGATGCTCGTCAACGATCTACGCGAAAATTATCATATTTTCCTTTCGATTGTCGTTTATCCTGTAATCCCGAAAGGCATCATACTTTTACGGATGATCCCAACGGCGTCGCATACGATGGATGACATCAACCAGACACTCGATGCTTTCGAGGCTGTACGCGAGAAACTTGTCAACGGAACATATCTGAAACTCGCCTCCGAGAGGACTGTCGATGTTTCGGAAGAAAGATAAAAGAGCCGCCGCAGAGCGGCTTTTTTTATGCAAAGATGTGATTACGCGAACTTTTTGCCTATTTTCGAATTACCAAAATTTACCTGTAATGAAAAATAAGATCCTGCTTGGCTTGTCGGCAACGTTTTTACTAAGTGGCTGCATTAAGTTTGAAGATAAATCCGCCGACCCGAATGCGGGGATAAAACAGGCCGAATCGAAGGAATGTTATTTATACACGACCGGCCGCGATTCGATCAAACTCAGCATGGTTACGAACGCCAATAATGTCAATGGCGAACTCTCTTTCAATTTTTACCAAAAGGACAAAAGCAACGGAACCCTTTCAGGGCTTTTCATCGGAGACACGCTTTTCGCCGACTACACTTTCAGGTCGGAAGGCATGAAATCCGTTCGTGAAATGGTGTTTCTCCGCCAGCAGGATAAACTGACAGTGGCAAGCGGCGATATGGAGGAACGCGATGGCAAACAGGTTTTTAAGGAAGATGGAAATGTAACGTTTGAGGATGGGATCGAGTTGCAGAAGACTGAGTGCAATTGATAATTGACAATTGGCTGTTGCAGTTTACAGCTGACAGTGATAGTTTAAATGGAATCATAACATCTAAACTCCTAAACTCCTAAACCGTTAAACCCCTAAACCCCTAAGCTCCTAAACCCCTAAACTTCTCCCAAATCAATCTTATAAGTCCGGCGCCGTTTGTGGATCACCGGATCGAAATTTTTCCAAAGATTGTGGATTGAATGGTTTTCCTCAAGTTCTGGCGTTCGTATGCAGGTCTCAACGCCATTTTTCTCGAACGCTTTATAATATTCGTCAAAGATGATTGCCGTCACGCCTTTGTTCTGATATTCCGGCAGGATGCCGATCAGGTAAAAAATGACTTCTTTATTACTTCTTTTTGCTTTGAGCAGATGAATGAACCCGAACGGAAATAATTTGCCGTTGGCTTTTTTCAGGGCGCGTGTCAATGACGGCATTACGATCGTAAATGCGATCAGTTTCCCGTTTGCGTCTTCTATGAATTTGATGTATTCCGGATTGATGAGACCAACGTATTTCTTCTTGAAAAACTCCTTTTGCTTTTCGGTGATCGCAACAAATGATGACAGGCCCGCATAAGTGGTATTGAAAAGATCGAACATTTCATCAACACGGGACATGACCTCCTTTGTTGTTGAAAAGTTGATCGGTGTCAGGCTGTACCGCCGTTTGACAAGATCTGATGCTTTCAAAAAGAAATCAGGCGTCACATTTTTAAACGAAAAATAACTCTCGATATATTCCTTTTCCTTGACATATCCGAGTTTCTCCAGATGCTCAACATAATACGGATGATTGTACCACGTGATCATCGTACCGATCTGGTCGAATCCTTCGGTCAGTAAACCAACCTTATCAAGATTTGAGAACCCAATCGGACCTTCGACAAATTCAAGATTGTTCGCGCGGCCCATTTCGTAAACTTTTTCGAGCAACGCTTTTGTAACATTGATATCGTCGATGACATCGAACCATCCAAAACGGACCTTCCGCTTTTGAAGCTGGTTGACTTCATCCCAATTGATGATGGCGGCAATGCGCCCGGC
>CBDUBP010000145.1:0-6665 GCA_965365415.1 uncultured bacterium
GCGGGCAAACCGTTTGAATTGTCGCCGGGATCACAACAACATAAGAGAAAACACAAGGCAAAGAAAGAGACGAGCTTCATCGCAGCTATTTTGCACAATATATAAAGATTCGCCAATTATCATTTGTGGTTCGGTAAATCTTATTGGTCGTAACAAAAAAAACCGCAACAGAACTTGTCGCGGTTTTCGTGGTCCCACCTGGGCTCGAACCAGGGACCACCTGATTATGAGTCAGGTGCTCTAACCAGCTGAGCTATAGGACCGGTTAGGAAGCTGCAATATTACTACATTTTTTTTGGCGTTACAAGTTTTTCGCGAACGACTTCAATTGCCCCTGCCGTAGTATTCTCTGTCGACATATGACTTTTGACTTTCGACTTTAGACTCGCTTAATCTCCTGGCATAATTCAATCAAAACGCCATTCGTTCCTTTTGGATGAAGGAAAGCAACCAATTTATTGTCGGCGCCGCGTTTGGGAGTTTCATTTAGAACCACAAATCCTTCTGCCTGAAGTCTTGCGATCTCGCTAACAATATCTTCCACATCAAATGCTATATGGTGGATCCCCTCACCTCTTTTTTCAAGGAACTTAGCGATCGGACTCTCGGGATTTGTGGCTTCCAGCAGCTCGATCTTGTTAGGGCCGGATTGGAAAAACGATGTCAGAACGCCCTCCGACTCCACCAATTCACTCTTGTATGGCGCCACACCGAGCAGCTTTTCAAACAAGGAATTTGACGCTTTGATGTCTTTCACGGCGATACCAATGTGTTCGATTTTTTTCATTAGACAAAGATAAGGGCAAAGCTGCAAAGAGACAACAGCTCCAAAGATCCTGAGATCCAGAGCGCCAAAGCATTAAAAAAACTTTTTGTGGAAACCGTTCTTTTACTTCGCGAATCCGACCAAGATTCTCTGTCACTTGCTGCTCTCGATCCGGCCGCCGGTTTTCGTTGGCATGACGCGCTCCGTCAATCGAGCAAGCTTTGTCTCTTTGTCTCTTTGTCACTTAGCTACTTCTCTTCAGCTTTGGCGCTCAGGATCTTTGGCGCTTAACAGCTTTTCCCTACCTTTGCAGCATGGAAACCAACAGGCAGAAAAAAATCGGGACGCTATTGCAAAAAGACCTTGTGGATATTTTGCAGGGTGAAATCCGCAAGAATGCTGTATCAAACCTCGTGATTTCCGTCTCGAAGGTAAAAGTGACAAGCGATCTTTCCGTTGCCAACGTTTACCTAAGCATCTTTCCCCAGGAGAAAGCCGCCGAAACCCTTGCAGCGATCAGGTCGAATACGCCGTTGATCAAGCATGACCTCGCGCAACGCGTTAAACTTCAGCTTCGTAAAGTGCCGAATCTGATGTTCCGAATCGACGATTCTCTCGATTATATCGAAAAGATTGACAACGCGCTTTCGGGCAAGGAAAACCCAATCGTCAACCGCGACCTTCTTCCGCGACGCAAAATGTCCTGATGCAATTCGCGTTTTACATAGCGCGGCGATACCTTATCAGTAAAAGCAAAAATAACGCGATCAACATCATCGCGGGAATCGCTTCGGCCGCGATCATTGTCGGCGCCGCTTCCCTGTTTATCGTTCTATCTGTGTTTAGCGGATTGCGCGAATTCAGCCTTTCATTCAGCAACGATTTCGATCCCGACCTTAAAATATCCGCCAAAAAAGGCAAATCATTCTATTTTACAGAATCGCAAATTCAGCAGATCGCCGACAACGAAGCGATCATTTCTTATAGTAAAGTCATTGAGGAGCGCGTATTGTTCATGTTCGAAGGCAAGGAAAAAGTCGCATACATAAAAGGAGTCGACCAGCATTTCGGGCGCGTAAACGATGTCAAAAAATCACTGTTCAATGGACAATGGCTTAAATACGATACTTATCAGGCGGTTGTCGGATATGGAATCGCCAACGATTTGTCGATGGGATTGTTCGATTACAACAACATGCTCGAAGTTTTCGTACCCAAACCCGGAAAAGGAACGATCGAAAAACCCGAAGATGCTTTTGTACAGGCGAACCTGATTCCCGTTGGGGTTTACACCATAAGCGAAGAACACGATTCGAAATATGTCTTCGCCGATCTCGGGCTCGTACAGCAACTGCTCAAATACAAAGAAAATCAAATTTCCAATCTCGAAATTAAACTGAGCCCTGTCGCAAATGAAGCTGCGGTCATTGAATCCCTGTCGAACGTTTTAGGCGAAAATGTCGAAATCCGCACGCGCGCCCAGCAAAACGACTCGCTTCACAAAATGCTCAATACCGAAAACATTGCGGTGTATCTGATCTTTACGCTGGTCATCATCATCGCCTTGTTCAACCTCATCGGCGCACTGATCATGATGATCCTCGACAAAAGGCCAAACCTCAAAACATTGCTCAACCTTGGCGCCGAAGTAAAAGACCTGCGAAAAATATTCCTGCTCCAGGGAACATTGCTGACGGTTGCGGGAGGGATCATCGGACTCTTGATCGCGATCATCATCGTGTTAATCCAGCAGCATTTCCAGATCGTTAGGATCACCGAATCGCTGGCTTATCCGGTCATCTTTAATATTCAGAACATCCTGATCGTGCTCGGAACCATCATCCTTCTCGGATTCATTGCATCGTGGATCGCGTCGTCAAGAGTAAACCGCGAACTTTTGAATGATTGATTTTGGGCGTTGCCCTCACACAACGATTGTCTTAAAAGGAAACTAAAACACTTCGGGCCCGCGCTATCCGCTATATCTCTCCGCTGCGCTGCGAGGATGCCGCTTCTATCGCTAACGCAGCCTGAACCAAGTTTCATCGGTCAGTTTCAAAATTCTCCGGTTCAAATTCCCAACTCCTTTCTGATTTTACCAGACAATTTCGCCTTCACCAACCCATAAGATTTCCCGATAAATTCATTGCATTCGGGCAATGTCAGCCTGTTAAGATCGTCCACTGCGATCCACTTATATCGCGCAAGATATGGCGCCGGAGAAAATCCCGGACGCGTGCACAATTCGTCGAATTCCGAATCTTCGACTTTAAACGTTATGCTTGTCGGGCTTTGATCGAGTCCGGCCACGCAAAACATTTTTGCACCAATTGAAAATGCAAGGTCATGTCCCCATTTTACGTCTTCCGTAGTGCCAGGAAGTGCATTGCAGATTGATCTTATATTCTCAATGTTCATGGCGGTTCAATTAGTCTGCCTTTTCAAAGCCCTCTCGTGACGAATTGGCAAAAATTTCAATTTATATTCTTAATCCAAATTGGTTCTTAGTTCATTTTGGTCGGGACTTTGATTCAGGTATTGCTTGACAGGGTTAAAAATTAAGATCAAATTGTACTTCTGTTGCTGATGTACGACGCAACCAAATTTTTCACAATAAATAAGGAAATACCGTAAAACTTCTCCTGATAGTTTCTTAGGGAATAACCCGATTATCCCCTTCCCGATGGTCTAAAGTTAAGGCTCCCGCTGGAATACAACTGCGGAAAATATGGAAATAACCTTAATTTCTGCCTTCATAAATATATTAAGGTCTCGCGCGAGCGGGTCAGCTTCAACATTTTCCGGCATTATCATCATTGCCGTTTTTTCAAGATCAGATTAGTCATTTTCTCCAAACAATTGGCAAATATTCTTTCCATGGTCCGATCTCATCGGTATATTGTTTGGCCATTGTCCTTGTGATCTGCGCAATATGCCCGAGATCATGAACAACAAGCGACGCAAGCAACATCTGCAAGTTGACCGGTCCCAGAGAAGGGTGTATTGCCGTGCGATCAAAATCGCTGGCTGACAAGTTTTTTGATTTGATGATTTCAAGATTTTGCATGCGCAGCGTTTCGAATTCATCGAGCAACATTTTTAAAGTCTTGCCTTTGCTTGCTTCGAACTGCGCAAAACGGTCGAAGGGATCGAACACTTTGTCTTGTGAATCGCCTAGAATGATTTCCATCCTCGGGATCCAATCTGTCTTTTCGCCATGAATCAGGTGGCCGATTACATCGAACGGGCTCCAGCTTTCACCGCCTTCGTTCGTGTAAATCCAATGATCGTCGAGACCGTCGAGTAATTCCCGAAGCACTTTTGGCGTGCGTTCCAAAATTTGGATCGATGTGGTTAGTTCGAATTTCATCAGCTGATCACATAGTCGGAATACGCCTCGGCAATTTCATCGAAAACGCGGTAAAGTTCGTCCGCATAGTCGGATGTTACAAGTCGTTGGCGGTATTCCTTGAAATTGTGTATTCCCTTAAAGTAATTGGTATAATGACGGCGTGTCTCGACGATCCCAACACGTTCGCCTTTCCATTCCATCGCCCACGTCAGATGGTTTTTTGCGGCTTCGATCCGGTCATTCATCGTGGGGGCCGGAAGATGCCGGCCGGTCTTAAAATAATGCTTGATCTCGTTAAATATCCATGGATATCCGATGGCAGCACGGCCGATCATAATGCCGTCGACACCGTATTTGTTCTTGTATTCGAGAGCTTTTTCGGGCGAATCCACATCGCCGTTCCCAAATATTGGCATTGTGATCCTCGGATTGTTTTTGACGCGTGCGATATGCGACCAATCGGCTTCCCCTTTATACAATTGCGCGCGGGTGCGGCCATGGATCGACAATGCCTGGACGCCAATATCCTGCAGTCGCTCGGCAACCTCATCGATGTTGATCATATCGACATCCCATCCGACCCGCGTCTTTACGGTTACGGGCAAATGCGTGCTGCGGATGACCGCTTTTGTTAGCCGAACCATCAGGTCCACATCTTTAAGAACTGCTGCGCCGGCGCCTTTGCAGACGACTTTCTTTACAGGACAGCCAAAATTAATGTCGATCAGATCGGGATTTACGGCTTCGACAATTCGTGCCGACATGGCCATCGCTTCCTCGTCGCCGCCGAAAATCTGGATGCCCACTGGCCGCTCGTAATCGAAAATGTCGAGTTTTTGCCTCGATTTTATAGCATCGCGAATCAATCCTTCCGACGAAATGAATTCGCTGAACATCAGGTCGGCGCCGTGTGCTTTGCAAAGCCTGCGGAACGGCGGGTCGCTGACATCTTCCATCGGGGCGAGCAATAGCGGGAATTCAGGGAGTTTAATATTTCCAATTTGGACCATTTTGCAAAATTACGAAAATCACCGGAAAGAGCGGATTTTGAAGTATATTTGCGGATTATTGCTTAACCGCGCAGGCGCGAAGTCACCAAGTACGCGAAGGAAAATAATTTTCAGCTTAGTGCCTTTGCGCCTTCGTGGTGAATTGCGTTAGGGATTGCAGCGGAAATCCTGCGATTGAAATGAGCAGATTGCAGCGAAAAGCCCGGCCGAAGGCAACGCCCAAAATATCGAAAGAACGAACATGAAGAATATACGGAATTTTTGCATCATTGCACACATCGATCACGGTAAAAGTACGCTTGCCGACAGGCTTTTGAGCGCGACCCAGACTGTGACGGCCCGCGAGGAAAAGGCACAGCTGCTCGATAATATGGATCTTGAGCGCGAGCGCGGGATCACGATCAAGAGCCACGCGATCCAGATGGAATACACTTATAAGGGCGAACAATACATTTTGAATTTGATCGATACGCCGGGGCATGTCGACTTTTCATACGAGGTTTCGCGGTCGATTGCGGCGTGCGAAGGTGCATTGCTTATCGTCGATGCGGCTCAAAGCATCCAGGCGCAGACGATCTCGAATTTATACCTCGCTTTGGAAAACGACCTTGAGATCATTCCGGTACTAAATAAAATCGACCTTCCGAGTGCGAATCCGGAGGAAGTCAGCGACGACATCGTGGAACTTCTTGGCTGTAAGCTCGAAGACATCATTCCTGCATCGGGGAAAACCGGTTTGGGCGTGGAAGACATCCTGGCGGCGATCATCGAAAGGATCCCGCCTCCAAAAGGTAGTGTCGAAGAGCCTTTGCAGGCGCTTATATTCGACTCTGTTTACAATCCATTTCGCGGAATTGAAGTTATTTTCCGCGTTAAAAACGGCGAGATACGCAAAGGGCAGAAGATCAAGTTCATGGCGACCGGCAATGAATATTTCGCGGATGAGATCGGCACATTGAAACTTAACCAGGTTCCAAAACAAGTCGTGTCGACAGGCGATGTCGGATATTTGATCTCCGGGATCAAGGAAGCGAAGGAAGTCAAAGTTGGCGACACGATCACAGACGCGAAAACGCCCACCACCAATATGATCCATGGGTTTGAGGACGTAAAGCCGATGGTTTTTGCCGGGATCTATCCGGTTGACACTGAAGATTATGAGGAACTGCGTGCGTCGATGGAGAAACTTCAATTAAATGACGCTTCGTTGGTGTTCCAGGCTGAAAGTTCAGCTGCACTCGGATTTGGATTCCGCTGCGGGTTTTTGGGAATGCTTCATATGGAAATTGTCCAGGAAAGGCTAGAGCGGGAATTCGATATGACTGTCATAACAACTGTGCCAAACGTATCGTATCTCGCATATACTAAGAAAGAACCGGAGAAGGGATTTATTGTAAACAACCCGTCCGATCTTCCGGAGCCATCGAGGCTCGACCGTGTTGAGGAACCATATATCAAGGCAACGATCATTACCAAGTCGGATTTTGTAGGAAATGTGATGTCGCTTTGCATTGAGAAGCGCGGCGTCATTACGAAC
>CBDUBP010000146.1:0-6649 GCA_965365415.1 uncultured bacterium
GCCGCCATATCGCGCGGTAGGATTGAGGTCGTTGAACCAAAGCTTTAAATTTTCGTTCATGGGTTCGGAGTTGCGGCAAAAATAAGTATTTTCGTGAGCTTCACCGTCTATAAATGAACCACAGGAAACTGCTTGCCTCGCCGAAACTACTATATGTGATTCTGCTGGCAGGCTTTATTTCGTTTGTTCCGTCGTTATGGAACGATTATAACCTCGACGACCAGCTTTATGTACATGACCGCTATGATGACAAGACATTCAGTGGCGCCATCTCGGAAATTTTTTCAAAGCCGACTTTCGAGGAAGCCGACGGTGTAAAGCACGAATACCGGCCAATTACTGCGCTGACTTTTTATCTTGAAAGGTCATTATTTGGTCCGAGTCCGTTTACCGGACACGTGGTCAACTTAATATTATATCTGTTGTTGCTGGGCGGAATCTGGAGATTTTGCTTTGCGGGATCAAGCGACGATAATCGAATCATTTTGTTCTTTTCCTTGATTTTGTTTGCGGTGCATCCACTACATTCTGAGGTCGTTTGCAGCATCAAGAACCGCGACGAGCTTCTAGTGATGATCTTTGGGCTTGCGGCACTTGGAGCGCTTTTTCGATACCAGAAATCGGGTAGGGGCATTCCATTGGTTTTCATGTTGCTCTTTTTTCTTTTGTCGTGCCTTTCGAAGAAAAGCGGGCTGTTATTTCTGCCGATACTTTTGCTGTTTTACTGGGTTTGGCAACAAAAATTCAATATAAGGAATTTTGCACAGGTATTCCTTGGGCTCGCATTTACTACAGCAGCATTTGTTTATTTCCACGATTCGCTTGAATTGAATGAACGCAGCCTTATCATTTACGAGAATGAATTGATCTCGCCAAAATATGGAACTGCTGAGCGTATGGCTACGGGTTTCGCTGTGATCTGGAAATATTTTTGGATGTTTTTCTGCCCTTGGCCGCTTTCTTCATATTATGGATATCCTGTTATTAAGATCGTCACGTTTGCGTCGTGGCAGGCGATTGCCGGCTTGGTGGTGATTGTTGCATCATTATTTTTTGGGATCCGGTCGTGGATCAACAAGCGGCGGATCGGAGCCTGTGTACTGGCTTTTACGGGATCGATGATCGCGATCTCGAATCTGGTCGAATTGATTCCCGGCATTTTTGGCGAACGCCTGATGTTCATTCCTTCGTTTTTTCTGTCTGTACTTGTTGCGACGGCGGCATATAAAATATATCGCCGAAATACCTGGAGTATCGCCATTATCGGCTCCATAATGATTATGCTCTTTACATCGATCTCGATATTGCGGTCGACGCAGTGGACAGATCACGAAACGCTTTATAATGCTGATGTTGCTGCACATCCCGATAATTTGAAACTGCGGCTGGAACTCCACGCGCTGTACTTGTCGAAAGCTGCATCGGCCGCAACCGATGATGAGAAGTCCGAATATCTTTTGAGGGCGCGCCATGTCATTTATGAAGCTGCCCGCCTTGCGGCGGAAGACCAGTCGATTGCTGCCCTTAAACGGCAGGCCGCATGCCTAACCGGCGACGAAGAGGTTTGTATGGATGGCGGGAACCCGGCAGGATTGAAGATGCTCGCCGAGCATTTCCTTAGTGCAAAGGATACGGCGCGTGCGATCGTTTATTTCGACAGACATCTCAAAGCTTTCCCGGAAGACTTTGTGTTGTATGAGACCTTGAACCGGCTCTATTTTAAAACCGGAGAAACATCCAAGGGAATAGTACTGCTGCGCGAGGCCATTCGAAGGTTCCCGGATTCGCCTTTGGGATATGCCGAAATGGCCAATCATTATCTGGCCGGGCACGATACGTTATCAGCGATACCATATATTGAAAAAGCTGCGGTCCGTCCTCCGAAAAATCGCGGTGTCATCGATTTCCTGATCCGCTATTATGCCAAAAAAGGCATGGATTCGAAAGTGCGGGAATATCAAATTTTACAGGAAAAGGCGTTTTAACAGCTGCAATCCTGCACAGTTTCAGACTGTTTGTAATTAATCGATTTTATCTTATCGTTCAACGAAAAAAATCTTTCGATAGAGGTTAGCGAATCTATCTTTGGCGGCTCATTAATAATATTTTAAGAATAGCCCCAATGAAGAAATCCCTACTCTTGCTGGTGTTCGCCATCAGCTTATTGTGCAATCAATTTTCCCAGGCGCAGGAATTCCAGTACAACTGGACCGAAGCCCAGGGTTCCAACCATCAGATATCGTATACCGCAACCTGTTACAGCGGCGGATCGTATTGGTATTCTTATGCTTGCCCCGGCACAGCCAATCCGAGTTTTTTACTTAATGACATTGAGGAAGACACAGCAGGCAATACATTCCAATTCGGAACTTTTAACCGTGAGTTCGACATTGATTCGGGTGAAGGTACTTTCATCCTTACACCATCACCATCAGTTTTTTATGATTATTATGGGTATCAGGTAAACAGTTTTGCCAATGATTACTTTATTTCAAAACGCAAATCCAACAGCCAGTTGTTATGGGCGGGAAGCCTGAACCGAAGTCAGGTTGGCACCGTCGAAGTGCGGGATATTGAAACAACGCCTTCAGGTGACCTGATCGTACTCGGAAATTATTCGGGAACGATCAACTTTGCGCTTACCGGTCCGGAGACGACGTATTCGGCGATTTCCCAAATGGATTTTTTCATTGCAAAGTATGACGGACAAACCGGCGGATTGATCTGGCAAAAGACGATATCAGGCGTTGGACAGGAATATGCGCAGGAAGTTGAGACCGATGATGCGGGTAATATCATAATTACGGGCCGCACTTTATCATCAACTTTTTATCCGAATCCGGAATCGGTCACTTCGGTAACACCTGAAAATTCAAATGGCGCATTTATAGGGAAATACGACCAGAACGGTTCTTACCTATGGTCGGTGATGCGCAGCTATTACAGCACTTTTTTTGTAGACGTCGACGATTTGGGGAATGTTTATGAGCTGTCCTACTATAATGGAACGAGCGATCTTGACGGAACGGCTAACGTCGCCAACTTTACGGCTAACGGAAGCGCGAGTTTTATTACGAAATATTCGCCGGCAGGTGCTTATCTATGGACCAGGGAATTTAAGCGTGACGGTGGTGAATCCAACAGTAGTAATCCCTTCGATTTCCAGATTAGGAACAATTTGTTGTATATCGCCCTTAATGTGAGTCCTTCATACCCTACCGACGTAAACCCTTCTCCGTCTGCTCAAACATTGTTGAGTTCGGGCTATCAGGCATTTATCAAGTGGGACGCAAACGGCAACTATGTTTCTCACTTTGAACCGACTCCAGGACCGAGTTATAGCAAAATATCTGTCAGTCCCGACGATAAATTGGCCATTGCAGTGGCCTATTATTCCAGCAGTTCCGACCTGAATCCCGGTGCGGGTACTGCTACGCTGACAGGAGCCAACAAGGCATGGATCCAACTCAATGCGTCGATGGCTTTTGAAACCGCCTTCGGGTTAAATTTTAATGGTAACTTCGACAGGTTTTACTATGATTCCAATGGAAGACTTTACATTGGCGGAAGCAATGTGAATGGCAACTCAGCCAATTTGAACAGTGCCAATCTCACGGAAAACAGTTTTGCAGGCGAGAATGTAGGGATCTACAATTATTTTATCACGCGATACGGCCCACCGTGCGATCCGGCAGATATCGATGCGCCAACCGGTGCCGCCAACCAGGCGTTTTGCGACAGCGCTACCGTGGCAGATCTTCAGGCGACGGGTACGGAAGTACTTTGGTATGAAGAAGAAACCGGAGGTACGGCCCTGGCAAGTACTGCAGCCTTATCGACCGGGACTTATTTCGCAAGCCAAACCATCGATTGTGAAGGTTCAAACAGGCTTTTGGTAAATGTTTCAATAAACAATACTGCCGCGCCGACCGGCGATGCGGCACAAAATATTTGCGACGCCGGAACTCTCGCGGATCTTGACGTGACGGGAACAAACATTCAATGGTATGCCGATGCAGATAGCGAAACAGTGCTTCCTTCTGATACCGCGCTTGTAAATGGCGCGACGTATTACGCGTCTCAAACAGCCAGCGATTGTGAAAGCCTGCTTCGTTTGGCAGTAACAGCTACGATCGATACGCTTCAGGTTTATTATGCTGATGCCGATGGCGATGGTTTTGGAAATGCATCGGTTTCGGTGCAGGATTGCAACCAGCCTGAGAATTACGTTACAAACAACACGGATTGCGACGATCAGAACATCGACGCGCATGAATCGTTTATGTTTTATCCCGATACGGATCTGGATACCTATGGAACCGGTGAATTGGTTAGTGTTTGCGCGATAGACGCTGCAACGCCACCTTCAGGATATTCCCTGAATAATACCGATTGTGACGATGCCGATCAGGCAGTTTTCCAAAGCGCGGAATTATTTATTGATGTGGATGGCGACGGTTATACCAATGGCTCGGAAACGGTTTGCTATGGCGATACGATTCCATCGGGCTTCGTTCAGTCGACTGCGGGTGAGGATTGTGACGACCAGGCTTCTGGCGTCAATCCGGGCATGACTGAGATCGGATACAATTTGATCGACGACAATTGTGACGGTTCGATCGATGAAGGATTCCCTGCAAAAATCTCGACGGTTGCGGCAACAACATGCAGTACAATACTGCCTGAGATCGACACTACAATTTACTCGACACTGGTGGCGGGCGCACAGGGATACCAATGGAAAGTGACTACCGTCAGCGGGCCAAATCCGGGACAAATTCAGATTCTGGATACTCCGCTTCGCGCCATGAGATTGACGCAATTGCCGAACTATGCTTTTGCTGCAACTTATAAGATTGAAGTTGCCGTGCGTTACGCAGGTTTTGTGCAACCGTTTACAGCATCGACATGTACGGTATCCACACCGGCAACAACCACGCGACTTACACAATGCGGTGCTACACTTTCAAGATTCAGCGATGTGATCTACGCGAACGCGGTTCCTTTCGCGACAGGATATAAATTCCAGATCACCGATCCGGTAAACCCGGCAAACACTCAGGAGATCATTCGGCCACTTCGCGAATTCAGGCTGGCGAATGTCACTGCTTTTGAAGTATTGTATGGGAAGACATATATCGTCCGCGTAGCCATCAGGAATACAGACGGGACTTATCTTCCGTACGGCCAGGCATGCGGACTTACGACGTCGCCTTTCCCAACGACATCTGTGGGAAATGCGCAATGTGACAACGGTTTCGGATTGCCTTATCAGGTACCTTCGATGAACACCCCGATCTATGCAACTTCGTATCCGGGCGTGCTTGCATATGTATTCCGATTGACCGGCCTTGGTTTGCCTGCGACCGGAATAGAAGTAACGAAGTCGCTTCGTACATTTACCCTTAATGATTTTGCGGGAATGGGCTTAATTCCAGGTTACTCTTATAATGTGAACGTAAGGTTGATCTTTGAAGAAGGCGCCCCACTTGGATCATACGGAAAAACTTGTACGCTGACGGTTCCAGGCGGTGCAAGGATCAAAGAAGTAGCTTTCGATGCGATCGCCCATCCAAACCCGTTTGCAGAAAGTTTTGGAATTGAACTGATGAGCTCTTCAAACAATGACATATCGGTTAATGTCTACGACATGACCGGCAGAATATTGGAAACCCGGAACGTTTCAACTTCCGAAATGACGTCGGCTACCTTTGGAGACCGATATCCGGCAGGCGTCTACAATATCGTCATCCAGCAAAATGACAATGTCAAAACACTGCGCATCATCAAGCGATAATTAATATTAAAGCCCTTCGAAAGAGGGGCTTTTTTTTAGATTATTTGCGCTTTTTCTATTCGTCGCGAAGCTGTTGCAATTCACGATTGACTATTTCAATTGCAAGATTCCGAAGCTCGACATTTCCCTTATCAGCTTTTCTCAAGATCTGAAGTGATTCCTGTAAGTACCGCGGTGCAAATTCCGGATCATTTGCAGCAATTTCAACGCTGTTATCCATAATATCGGCATATTTGATCGTCTGTGCTTCGGCGCTCGTCAGCACGATTCGCTCGAGTTCCTTTTGTTTCCTGGTGCGGCGGTTCCATTGCGGGTACTCTTTCTTGACGTAAACATCTGTCAGGTCGACCACATAGGAAAGGGCAGTGGAAGCTTGTTCCATCGGCATGACATTCTGCAGGAATTGCAGCAATTCTTCCGTGCTTACAGGCGTGTCTTCAAGCACATCGTGAAGCAGCGCGGCGGCCAGGACCGGAAGGCTGTCATCGTATTTCCGGCACGTTTCCATCACGCGGACAGGATGTACGATATATCGTTCGGGCGTGTATTTCCGCATTTGGCTGCCGTGTGCATCGTCGGCATAATCCCGGATCTTTTCAAGAATCTTTTCCATAATTACACGCCAAAAGGATAAGTTTCGGGCATCTGCATCAGATCGGGTTTGATATGGAGCGGATGCAATGCCTTTGTTTGCTCGAGGTAAATGAATGCTTCGTAACGCTCGGGCATGATGCTCGGCACATAATTCCCGAATTCAAAATTTGGATTGTAAACCACACCGATCGCCCGATGACCCACATGTTTGTTCAATTTCCTGATATCTTTTGAAAAAATGACCTTATCGAAATCGCC
>CBDUBP010000147.1:0-6521 GCA_965365415.1 uncultured bacterium
GGGAGAACGGGACGGCGGTGACCACGGATCATTCGGGAAATGTGTATGTTACGGGCGTTTTTGAAGGCACGGGCGATTTTGATCCGGGAACCGAAGTTTCTAACCTCACCTCGACCGGCGGACTCGACATCTTCGTCGTCAAGCTTGACGCTGATGGGAATTTTATCTGGGCAAAGACTTTCGGCGGCGTCGAATATGAACAAACAACGGGAATCGCGATCGATCCGTCGGGGAACATATTCCTGTCGGGTTATTTCTATTTCGAAACCGATTTCGATCCCAGTCCCGAAACTTTTACCATGACACCCTTTGGAAGCGGCGATGGTTTCCTGGTCAAACTTGGACCTGACGGCAATTTCATCTTTGCAAAGCAATTTGGCGGAAATGGATTCGACCTCGCGATGGGAATGGAAATGCATACGAACGGGCATGTCTATATAACCGGAAATTATACAGGAACAGCCGATTTCAATCCTGATCCGACTGCTTCTTTCAACCTGACCGCAACAGGCGATGCTGCGTATCTTGTTCATCTTGATAATAACGGGGAATTTGTCGGCGCGACAAAAATTGGGGAATCGGACTTCCATATGTTCGCCCTCGGACTCGACATCGACGCCGATGGAACCGCATATGTATCGGGATATTTCGGAGGAAATGCGCTGTTCAACCTCGCAGATGGTTCAAATGTCATTTTAAGTTCTGCCGAGTTTTATAATGGATATCTTGTCAAAGTTGCTGAAGGTGCGCAGCCTGCATGGGTTAAATTCCTTAACGCTACCGGTGGCAGCCAAGGTTATGACGTCGCGGTAAATTCGGCCGGCGAAGTTTTCGCTTACGGATATTTCACCGGCAATATGGTTGTCGATTCGATGAATCTGATGCAGGTCAGCACCATCAATGCACAGGAAAATTTCCTTATAAAGTTCGGCGCGGATGGAAATCCGGTGACGTCCTACACATTCGGAGGTTCCAACTTTGTTGACGGATCTACGCTCGGCATCGATCAGGACAACAACATTTATCTCTCAGCGGCATTCGAAAATACAGCCGACATTGATCCAACCGGCGCATTACAGGAAGTCACATCGACGGATTTCCGCGATTCTTATCTCATCAAAATGAATAATGACGTGCTTTCTACCCCCGACGTGGACCGAAATGATTTCTCCGTGTTCCCGAACCCTGTCAAAAACAGTTTGACCGTCCATTCCAATCAGCTTTTGGAAAATGAGGTCTATTCTGTGATCGATATGTCGGGCCGCATCATCCGGAAAGGCGTGTTTTCCCATCATCCGACGATCGACCTCGGATCGGTAGAAAGCGGCGTCTACATCGTGAGGATCGGCAATGAATCCACTAGGATCATTAAAGAGTAATACTTCTTTTCATTTTACTTAAGGCAGGTGTTTCGACGCCTGCCTTTTCTTATTAAATAAAATAAAACTGTACATTAGGATCATGATGTGGCAGTACTCATCGCGGAAATTTATGATCGTTCCTGTCATTGGGATCATGATCTTCATTTTACTTTACCTGGCCGCTTCATTTCAATATCCGGGTGGATCACAGGCAGATGACACTGCGGCCGGATTCAGCTGGATCCACAATTATTGGTGCGATCTTTTGAGTGAGGAAGGATATAACGGGGAGCCAAATCCCGGACGCCAACTCGCAATGGCCGGGATGCTGGTGGTTTGCATTTCGCTGGCCACGTTCTGGATCTTGTTTGCGATCAATTCACGGCTGCCGAAAACGATGAAGATTACCATGCAGGTTTCGGGAATTATCTCAATGGGAATCGCTTTGTTCTTATCGACCAGATTTCACGATGAGATCATTTACATTTCGTCGGGATTCGGTTTGGTCGCGCTTACATTGACATTCATAGCACTGCGGCAACTGCAATGGAACTCATTATTTTGGTTCGGATTGCTGAATCTCGCCATTTTCTTCATCGATCACTATATTTACTATTCGCGTACGATGATCGAAATATTGCCTGTCATCCAAAAAATTAACTTTGCGGGACTGTTATTTTGGTTCAGCCTGATAGCCATTAAAGTGTATCGGGGCAATTCACAAAAATGAACAAATTTCAGAGATGAAATTCACTTCCGTATATCGATAATCGTCAGATGAGTTGAATTGTAAAGATATTTGAATTAATTTCGGCCAAATCAACTACGAGCTATGGTTCAGGAATTACAAACTTCCATTTTTTACGTCGACGACGATCAGGACGATCTTGAACTTTTTACGATCGCCGCGAATGATTTCGACGAGCAGGTCTCGCTCTTTTCAATCGGAGATGAAATGCTGCTCGCGATGAAAAATCCGCCCCCAAGTCCGTCGATCGTCTTTCTTGATCTGAACATGCCCACTAAAGACGGATATCAGATACTTCGCGAGATCCGGTCAATGAACATCTTTGACAACACGCCTGTCGTTATATTATCCACGGCCGACAGCGCCAGCGTAATTGACCGATGCTGGAATCTTAAAGCCGATCTTTATGTGACCAAACCGCGGAAAGTGGGCGAGCTTCGAAAAGTCATACAGAAAGTCCTGGACATGGATTGGGAGACTAGGATCCGCTCCCGTGATTCTTTTACACTCAAAGTTTAGTTGGTATGCTGATTCAAGATCCGCACCAGCTCATCTTTGGGAACCACACCCGATTGACGCCAGAGCTGCCGCCCATTTTTAAATAAGATCAATGTTGGAACCCCGCGCACCTGAAAACGCGAAGCCACCATTTCATTCTTATCGACATCGATCTTGATGATGGAAACCTTCTCGCCTACCGATTCCTTTACCTGTTTGAGTATCGGCGCAAGTGTCTGGCATGGTCCGCACCACGTCGCAAAGAAATCAACCAATACAGGCTGTTCTTTATTGATCAGCTCGTCAAATGATGCATTCATACTTCGTTTGATCCGTTAAAAGCAAATATTAATAAAAAGACAAATCCGCTTACCGCAAGCAGTCCGTGCGCGATCGCGAGCCATTTGGGAATGCCTTTGCCGGTGATATCCCGATAAAGCATCACAAAACCGCCCAGAGCAGCGATCGTGAATAAAATAATGCTTTCGAGCGGTCCCGGGGATTCACTGAAAGCGTAGACGATCAAAAGGATCAAACCTGCAGCAGCGAGCGGACCGTGCGTAAAAACTACAGCTTTCGGCGTTTCTTTTCCCTTAAGGACAAATCCTAGGAGGAACATCCCCAAAAGCGCCGCGAGCGAAAATAATGCGATGGCTGTGTATATCATGATTATTGATTTTTTTTCTCCGATAATGTTTTCAGATCGCCATATGCGGGACCTTCGATGACTTTCCCGTCATAATGGAATCGCGTACCGTGGCAAGGGCAATCCCAGCTTCGCTCGCTTTTATTCCAGTTGACGATGCATCGCATATGCGTACACACCGCCGACACCACATGAAGGCTGCCCGAATCGTCGCGGTAAGCTCCGTATTTCTCGCCATCGATCGTAATTACCTTTCCATCTCCAGCCGATATTTCAGCAAACTCATCTACATCGCCCTTGAACGGAATATCAGAAATATACTGCGCGGCAACATTCATATTCTCTTTAATAAACTCACCCGCGGATTTCAGGATGTTATGGCGCTGCGAATCGAATGTTTCATACCATTGGTTCTCGATTCCCGCAATGCTGTCGCTGATGATCTTGGCCGCGAGCGTTCCCCACGTCAGCCCGTCTGCAGAAAAACCTGTGGCAAGGTAGACATTCGAATCGGAGGAGGATTTGCCGATATACGGCAATGTATCCGCCGGTTTATACTGTTGCGCAGCCCATTTATATTCGACCGATGCAACGGAAAATCGCTTGCGAAGGAAATTTTCGAGGATCTCAAAACACTCGTGATTGTCTTCTTTTTGACCCACTTTATGAGTTTCCCCAAGAACGAGCAGCACTTTTCCTTTCACACTGTCGTATGTCCGCATCGAATAATGCTCGGTTTTCTGATAATCCCAATAGGTACCGTCTGGCGGATATTCCCCGTTGAGCTTTACTGCGACGGCATATTCGCGATACGGGCCCAATAATGTCTGCAGGATATGGATGCCTTTCGGCGTGTGTGTCGCCATGACTGCGTGCCTGGCAGTGACGGTTCCGCCCGATGTCTCGACGATCGTCATGCCGTCTTTCTCTTCGACTTTAGAGACTTTTGTTTCTTCATAGATCCGGCAATTTTCATTTTCCATCGCTGCGGCAAGCCCGACCACGTATTTGTAAGGATTGAACTGCGCCTGTCTGTCGATGCGGAAACCATCATTGACCGAAACCGGAAAATTTACACTCTCACCTACTGCAAGCCCCGCATCTTTGGAGGCCTTTCTTTCTTTATCGATAAAACTCTTGTTGTTGTCATCTTCTGAAAACAGATTCCACGACACGCGTTTGAAATCGCATTCGATATTGTGCTGTGAAACGATTTCGGCAATAAAATCAACTGCTTCCGCACGGGCAGCGACGACCTTCCTGACGGTATCCGCGTCGAATTTGGACTCGATTGCGTGAAGTCCTTTGTTGCCGACCGTCGCATACAGGTTGCCAGTCGAATTTCCAGTCGACCCCTTCCCGATGTGGTGCGCCTCAAGAACAGCGACTTTTTTCCCGTGCTTTGCCAAAAGATAGGCAGTCGTCAGCCCGGTGATTCCACCGCCGATCACGGCAACATCCACAGTGATATCCGATGATAAAGCTGCATAAGCGCGCCTTTCGCCGGTATCTTCAAAAACCGAAAGAATCTGATTCATATCTTATTTTTTTTAATGATTAAACGCAATGCGCGGCCACGGCCAGAGTTGGCGCAGACAATAAGTGATCATGTTTTGGAAAGTATGATTCAACCATCAGCACGCTTTTACATAAATTTAGCGAATAACTTCATGGGACAGACTTTACAAATCGTTAAAATCCGGAATCATAACATGCTTAGAGATACATTCATCAATCTTGTCCACAGATATTCAAGTGACGAAAACCTCATCGAAAAGTTGTGGTTGGAGATCGAGGAAAATTATTCGGGAAAATCGCGTCATTATCACAACCTGAAACATTTGGAAGCCATGCTGACCGACCTTAGTGAGGTGAGGTTTAAAGATATGGATGATGATCCAATGCTGTTCGCTTTGTTCTATCACGACATTATTTACAACCCGCGCAGCAGCGATAATGAGGAAAGAAGTGCAAAATTGGCAAGTGATCGGCTTCGCCAGCTCAACGTTCCGGACAATAAGATCCAAAAGGCGGCGCAAATGATTATCGCGACCAAAACCCACAAATCTTCAAATGATTTGCATACTTCGCTGCTTATCGATGCCGATCTTGCCGTATTGGGTAAAAACCCGGAGCAATACGACGAGTACAGCAAAAGCGTGCGAAAGGAATTTTCGATCTATCCCGACTTCATCTATAACCCGGGCCGCCGCAAAGTATTACAGCATTTTCTCGAAATGGAACGCATCTATAAAACGAGCCATTTCCACAACAAATATGAAGTGCAGGCACGAGAGAATTTAAAGAATGAGATTTTAAAACTCGGGTGAAATAAAGCATCCAAAATTTCGAGCCCGAAACGCTATCCTCTTTTAAACTCTCCTAAACCTCCTAAACCTTTCTAAACTTCTAAACTCTCCTAAACTTTCTAAACCTCCTAACCCTTCTCACGTCTGCAAATCCTTCTTCGATTTCAGCTTCCGGATCTTACTGTCCAAAAGCGCCACATAGGGCATGTCTGAATCGGTTTCTCCGAAAACAGTGATATTGTTATAAGGTTCGAGGTACGCTGCAAGCGTGTCGATGCATTGAATCAGTGTGCTCTCACGAAGGAACTGGTAACTGAAATATTCCTGATGAACCATACAGTTCCAGCCGCTTTTCCCTTCAATGATATTACAGTCAAACGATTGCCCCGACACATTGTTCATTACGTGTATTGGTATCCTTTTCATCATCGCTAACTTTTTTTATAAAGGTACTGTAGCTCAGGCCGTCGCGCTTTATACCATTTTAAAGGATGTTTTCATCTTTCGTAATGTAAATCGATAAAATTCAGTGTTTTTCGGGCGTGCCCCGTTGGCAAACGGGTCGGGCTTTCCGCGCTACACGGTAGCCTGCTTCAATCCCTCACGCACCCAACATCATGAATCGGATTGGGATCGAATATCTCAAGCCGGCAACTTTGCCACAATGCATAACAATCATCGTGACAATCAAGCACGGGTAAAATTCGCAGTCAATATGTTAATAAACCCTAAAAATTTATTTGATAAGTATTGTCATACAGCAGTTTCCATTACCCTGATTTAGATAATTTTGTACGTAATAATCCTCGATCCCAATATGAAGCATAACCTGCAAAACATATTTAATTTCGCGCTGTACATTACTGTATTCCTGTACTTTACCGCCTTGTCCGGCCAAAATTTACTGACCAACGGAAACTTCGAGTCAGGCGGCCCCGGTAACGGCTTCGCTGTCAGTT
>CBDUBP010000148.1:0-6441 GCA_965365415.1 uncultured bacterium
GGCGATAATGTGGGGGACGTTGCGGGTATGGGTGCCGACTTGTTCGGATCGTACGTGGCGACAGTTCTCGCGTCGATGGTTTTGGGTAACTATATCATCAAGGATATGGCCGAAGCAGGACAGACACTTACAAAATACGACGGTATGGGGCCGATCCTTCTTCCGCTGATGATTGCCGGTGTCGGAATCATCTGTTCGATTGTGGGTACATTGTTCGTTAAGATCAAGAATAACGACGCAAAAGAAAACGAAGTTCAGCGCTCGTTGAACATCGGTAATTATATTTCACTTATCCTGACAGTTATCGCGTGCTACTTCCTTATCATGGAGTTCCTTCCAAACGAAGGTCTGAAAGGCATTCATTTCTTTGGGGAAGGCGATCGTGATATTCCTGTGATGAACATCTTTTATGCTACACTTGTCGGTCTGGGCGTAGGACTATTGATCTCAGCCTTTACTGAATATTATACTGCTCTTGGCAAGAAACCGGTCCTTAATATCGTTCAGAATTCTTCAACCGGTGCTGCGACAAATATCATCGCAGGTTTGGCAACAGGAATGAAATCGACTTTCTCTTCTGTATTGCTTTTTGCCGTTGCGATTTGGGGTTCATACGAACTGGCAGGTTTCTATGGTGTTGCGATCGCTGCTTCGGCGATGATGGCGACAACGGCAATGCAGCTTGCAATCGATGCATTCGGACCGATCGCGGATAATGCGGGCGGAATTGCTGAAATGAGTGAGCTTCCGAAAGAAGTACGTCAGCGTACCGACGTTTTGGATTCGGTGGGTAACACTACGGCTGCAGTAGGAAAAGGATTCGCTATCGCATCTGCGGCTTTGACTGCGCTTGCGTTGTTCGCGGCTTATGTGACATTTACCGGAATCGATGGAATCAACATCTTTAAGGCCGACGTTCTTGCCGCGTTGTTCATCGGCGGAATGATCCCAGTAGTTTTCTCAGCACTTGCGATGCAGTCTGTTGGTAAGGCGGCAATGGACATGGTTCAGGAAGTTCGCCGCCAATTCCGCGAGATCCCCGGGATTATGGAGGGAACAGGTAAACCGGAATACGGGAAATGCGTTGATATCTCTACAAAAGCTGCGCTTCGCGAAATGATGCTTCCAGGTGCGATCACTATCATCTCTCCAATTATCATTGGTTCGTTAATGGGTGCTGAAGCTCTGGGCGGATATATGGCCGGAGTCTGCGTGTCCGGAGTTCTTTGGGCAATTTTCCAGAACAACGCCGGCGGTGCCTGGGATAATGCAAAAAAATCGTTTGAGGCAGGTGTCATGATCAATGGCGAGATGACTTTCAAAGGATCCGATGCTCACAAAGCGGCCGTTACAGGTGATACTGTTGGAGATCCGTTTAAAGATACATCAGGTCCGTCGATGAACATTTTGATCAAACTTACATGTCTTGTCGGATTGGTTATCGCTCCGATTTTGGGTGAAGGCCATTCCACAACAGGCGATGATCACGCCGCAAAAACAGAAATGTTCGGAAAATGCGATCCTGCTAAGATGGCATCGATGACAAAAGAAGAATGCGCGAAAATGTGCGACGAAATGGGTTGTTCAGCCGAAGAGAAAGAAGCGTGCCTTGCCAATTTCGACGAGGACGGAAAATTCGTTGCAATGGCTGATGCAAAAGCTTGTTGCAAAATGGGTGAATCAACTGCTAAAACGAAAGAGATCCGCATTGAGAAAACCAATAATGAAGGAAATGCTCATGCTGTCGTAACGACTGTTACCGATGGTAAAGTGCACACCAAAGTAATCGAAGGAACCGAAGCGGAAGTTGAGGCAGAGCTTCAGGCAATGAAATAATCAAACCTGTTTTTGACATATGGAAAGCGCTCTTCGGGGCGCTTTTTTTATCACCCTATTCTGTTAACAATTGCTGAATGGACAAAAATTCAAGTTATTTCGAGCGGTTGTTCTTGTGTTTGTCGAAGAATCGAAACAGGTTTTATCTTCTATTCCAAGCTAAATTCATAAACCGCCGGTTCATAAAAAATAATGAAGAGAATAACAATAAATGCAGCTGCTGCGATAATACCTATTCCAATATTGCCGGCTGTAGTGGCTCCACGATTCCGTATTCTAAGCGATTCAATGTCGTTGGCGTTTAGTGCAACCATGATTTTGCCTTTCGTTTTTATTCCGACAAAATGCCCATCCTCAGAACGTTGAACCCTGTAAAGATGGATTCTGTCACCATTGGTTCGCGTAAGTAAAATTTTCCGGTTTGATTCCGAAGCCTGTTCGAGGCTGACATGTTCTTTGTGATAAACCCGGCAATTGGTTAAAAGGCTCAATGCCAATATTGCGCAAATAAAACGGGTTCGTAACACGAGGTGATATTTTACTTAGTCTTCAGTCGGGCGAAGGTAAAGAAAATAAATTCGCGAAAAGGTAAGGCGCTAAAATTCAGATAATTATAATGCTAATAATCTAGAAGAGTCCGTTCACTTCCGCATTTACACGATTAAAAATAATCCCCATGTCTTCCGGATTGTTTACAAAATCGATGTTGTCGACATCAATGATCAGCAATTTGCCTTTTGTATAAGTATGGATCCAGGCCTCATAACGTTCATTCAATCTGCTTAAATAATCGATCGAGATCGAATTCTCATAATCGCGGCCGCGTTTGTGGATCTGGCTGACCAAGTTCGGAATTGAGCTGCGCAAATAGATCAAAAGATCCGGTGCCGCAACAAGCGTTTCCATCAGTTCAAAAAGTGTAGAGTAATTTTGGAAATCGCGGTTGGTCATCAGTCCCATCGCGTGGAGGTTCGGCGCGAAGATATGCGCATCCTCATAGATCGTCCGGTCCTGGATGATCGTTTTTCCGCTTTGGCGAATCTGCAAAATCTGCCTGAACCGGCTGTTGAGGAAATAGATCTGAAGGTTGAATGACCACCTTTCCATCTGGTGATAAAAATCGTCCAGGTAAGGATTGTCGACTACGTCCTCAAAATGAGGTTCCCATTTAAAATGTTTGGCCAAAAGCCTCGTCAGCGTCGTCTTTCCTGCACCGATATTTCCAGCAACTGCTATGTGCATCAGGGTTTTTTAAATTTATGATTCGTAATTCCGCGGCTCGTAAAAATAGATAAAATATCGTCTTTGACGTAGAAATTTTTAAACGAATTGTCGATCTCCGCAACCTCGGATATCTTGTTATTGGCAACGTCTTCATAGATGATTTTCCGTCCTGCCACAGACATCCACCCCGAATTTCCTACGAAACGGATATCCGAATTTACTTTTCCGTAAAAGGCCGAAATTTTTCCAAAAACATCCATGACATATGCGCTCCCGTTTCGGTCAACCCATCTGAAATAATTGAAATCGCTCTCATAATAAACGATATTCTCCAAAAGCGCTGTTCCTGCAACGCGAAATTCATCATTTTGGAAATCATACAAGCCGACTCGCCTCGTCTGGTCGTCATACACCCAAAGCCGGTTTTGTGACGCCAATCCGACCGCCCGCAAAATCAATGGATCGTCCAATTCGCTAAAATTTATGCGGCGGATCTCGTTGAGCTGGTTGTCCAGCAAAACCACTGTATTGAACGATTCATAGAAAAGTACGATCAGCAGCGGGTTCAGAATGTCGGCGCGGCTGATCCTGCCAAGTGCAACATTCTTGTACTCAACACTGCCTTCGGTATTGGCTTTTATAAAAACCTCGTTTGTGATAAAGTAATAATACCCAAAACTGTCGAAGCCCGCGTAACGCTCGGCCTTGATCTTGAAATCGGTTTGCCCGGAAATCAGCGACGATTGGCCAAATCCGGACAAGCCAAGCATCAATAACAGGAGAAAAATATTTTTCATCCTTGCTAAAATACGCAATTATCGCAGAAGGATGTTGTGCTTTCTTTTGGGAGCTGTTTCACGTTGTCCGCTGACCCGAGGCCGAGGGCCGAACTGAAGCAGTCTTTTTCGCTACAAACCTCAAAGGTTTTTAAAACCTTCGAGGTTTAGCGCAAAAGGATGCCGCTTCCATCGGGACTAGGGTTTCCCGATTAAATAAAAAACCCGCCAAAAGCGGGTCTTCAGTTATAGTCCAAATGCCGATTTTACCTTGTCGACATAGTCAAGTTTTTCCCACGTAAACAATTCCACCGTCACGGTCTTGGTCGACCCGTCGGGCGAGCGGAACGATTTTGCCACCGTTTCAGGCTTGCGCCCCATATGGCCGTAAGCCGCCGTTTCACTGTAGATCGGATTCCGCAGTTTCAGTCTTTGCTCGATAAAGTATGGACGCATGTCGAAGAGTTCTTCGACTTTCTTCGCGATCTCGCCATTGGTCATGTTGACTTTAGCAGTTCCATACGTCTCAACAAAGATACCCATCGGTTTTGCAACGCCGATCGCATATGAAACCTGTACGAGAATCTCATCGGCAACGCCGGCAGCTACCAGGTTTTTGGCAATGTGCCGCGTTGCATAAGCGGCACTCCGGTCGACCTTGCTCGGGTCTTTCCCCGAAAATGCGCCGCCACCATGTGCGCCTTTTCCGCCATAAGTATCGACGATGATCTTTCTTCCGGTCAATCCGGTATCACCGTGCGGTCCGCCAATAACGAATTTGCCGGTCGGGTTGATATGGTATTTGATGTCGCTGTTGAAGAGCTGCGCATATTTTGGATATTTGTCCATTACGCGCGGAATCAGGATCGAGATCAGGTCGGATTTGATCTTTTCAAGCATCGCACGCTCTTCATCGAAATCGTCGTGCTGTGTAGAAATCACGATCGCATCGATACGGACCGGACGATTGTTGTCGTCATATTCAAGGGTAACCTGCGATTTCGCATCAGGCCTCAAATACTTGATCTGGTCGTTCTCCCGTCTCAAAACTGCAAGTTCCTGCAAAAGTTTATGCGAAATATCAAGCGCCAAAGGCATGTAATCATCGGTTTCGTTCGTGGCATATCCGAACATCATTCCCTGGTCGCCCGCCCCCTGATCTTCCGGATTGGCACGCTCGACACCCTGGTTGATATCGCCGGACTGCTCATGGATCGCCGATAGTACCCCGCACGAATTGGCTTCGAACATGTACTCGCTTTTGGTATAGCCGATCTTCTTTACGACTTCACGCGCGATCTGCTGGACATCGAGGTAGATATTCGATTTTACTTCACCTGCAAGAATGACCTGCCCGGTGGTTACCAATGTTTCACACGCCACTTTCGACGATGGGTCGAACGCAAGGAAATTATCGATCAGCGCATCGGAAATCTGATCCGCAACTTTGTCTGGATGTCCTTCGCTAACCGACTCCGAAGTAAATAAATAAGCCATATTGTATGTTTTTTTTATCCGAAATGAAAGATGGGGATTGCGACGGCTAAAGAAGAAATCTGCTTTAGCATTTTTTAATGAGGTTGCAATCAGTCAAATTACCTCGGGGTTACGGGCGCAAATTTATGAAAGTAGTTTTATAAAGCAAGGAGTAATTTTTAATCGTTGAAAACTATGTTCACAAAAAAAGGTTGGACATTTTCATTTCGAGGTGTAAGGGGCTATTTTTAGCTGGAATTTAAAATCACTATCATGAAAAAATTATTACTTTCTTTATTTTTAGGCTCAGCGCTTTGCGCTAATGCTCAGGATGTAATCTGGAGCGACGATTTTAACGACGAAGACATCTCAGACTGGATCCTTGTTGATGCAGATGAGGACGGACGCGACTGGAGCGTTGTTCAGATCGTAGACGCGGAGGGCAACCCCGTAAACACGCCGCTTTTAAGATCGGCTTCATGGGCAACCGTTGCGCTGACTCCCGACAACTGGGCGGTTTCTCCAATGATCGACCTTTCAAACTATCCTTCTGGAAGCACGGTTACTTTGGACTGGTCTGTAATGGCGATCGATGCGTCTTGGGATCTTGAGAAATATTCTGTATACGTAGGAACTGTAAACGATGTTTTTGCGTTGGTGGATTCACCTGTAACAATGACAGAAAATAGCCTGGGTGGAGTAAATGAACTTACACCACGTACTCTCAACATTTCAGAACTCGCAGGTGCACCGGAAGTTTATGTGGCTTTCAGGCATTATGATACATCAGACCAGTTCACAATGGAAATTGATGATGTTTCTGTGACAGGAACTGCTTTGTCAACAGATTCTTTCTTTGCAAACAACTTCAGGATGTATCCAAATCCGGCTTCATCTGTTATCAATTTGTCTGGTATCCAAAACGAACTGCAGTCAGTTCAACTAACAGACATCAATGGCCGCGTAGTTAAGAACATCGCTTTGAACGGAATTGCTGAAACACAAATCAATGTTTCCGACCTTACTTCAGGCGTATACTTCCTTAAAGTACAGTCTGCACTTGGAACAGGTACCGCGAAAGTGATCAAAAATTAATTTGCCATACTCTTTTTCCCCAAAAGTCCGGTTC
>CBDUBP010000149.1:0-6439 GCA_965365415.1 uncultured bacterium
ATAAAGCTGAATAAATAATATTAGGTAGTTATTAATTCGGGAATGGCGGCTGTAATTGGCCGCCATTTTTCATTGGGATTAACTCATTGTTAACCAATACGAATATGGTTCTACAGTAACTTTATTAGAAAAACAATATTATGCCAGGAGGAAAAAAACCAGGTCCGCAGATCAAGGATCCGGACCAATACGAAGCGCTGAAGGATAAAGGTTACAGCAAGGAAAAGGCTGCGAGGATATCGAACAGCAAAGGTGCCGAAAAACGTGGCGGAAAAGCCGGTTCATACGAAGACCGAACCAAGCAGGATCTGTATGAAGAAGCGAAAAAAGTCGGTATTGAGGGAAGATCCAAAATGTCGAAAAAGGAATTGATGAACGCGTTGCGGAATAATTAGACGCGGATCATAAAATCCTCCTTTGCCTGCTCTTTGCGAAAAAAGACAAATCCCCATTGCCAGGTGTCGATCGTAACGGTAACTGCGGGATGCTGTTTAATAATTTCCCACGCAGATTCCATTTCGGGAGACCAATGAATGTCGTCTAAAATCCAAATGGAATCATTGTGTGCCGTGGAAAGCAGCTGTTCGAAATAATTCAGTGTCGCATCTTGGCGGTGATTGCCGTCAAAATAGATCAGGTCGAATTTGGTATTGGAAAACTTTGGAAGGACTCTGTCAAATGATCCGATCTGCAAATTGACATTACGAAACCCGAATTTGCCAAACGCAGCTTCGGCAATTGCAGCGGTTTGTTTGCATCCCTCGATAGTTGTGATTGATGCATCTGCGTTGGCCATTGCAGCGGTAGCAATTCCGAGCGATGTGCCAAGCTCAAGTATGTTTTCAGGATTATAATAATGCACAATTCTAAATAGCAATCGTGCCCTTTTTCGCGAAATCCCCGCATTTTTGGCAATGTCTGAAACCTTTCTCCGGTTGGATTTGAAAACAGTCGAACCTGCTCCGAAATCTTCAACCTCAATGACATTTTGGTTGACGGACATTTCTTTTCGAAATTCATCGACAATCTTATATTCAAGATGATTTCTACGATCGTAAAAGCATTTTCGTACGAGATCAAAAACAAACGGCGACTGCACCCCGTGGGCATTTGTTGATGCCAGCAAAAACTTGAGATACGATTGGATTCTGGAGAGCATGATCGAAGATATGAATTTTCGTTACTCCATTTTCGCACTCAGTTCGAACCAACGTTCTTCACGATCCTCAATCTTTCTAATGATCTCCTGAAGTTCGATGGCTTTTTTGCCAATCTCTTCCTCCGAAACATTCCCGTCTTCAAAAAGCTGTTCGATCTGCCGGCGGCTGTATTCAAGATCCTTTATCTCGCGTTCGATCTTTTGGAATTCCTTCTGCTCATTGAAAGAAAGTCCGGTGGATTTTTGGTCGGCTTTCCAATTGACTTTCTCTTTCGATTCCGACTTTTCCAAAACTACACTGTCTTCATATGCCCGGAAGTCGGAATAATTTCCGGGGAAATCCTCGACTTCGCCATTACCGCGGAAAACGAATAGATGGTCGACGATCTTATCCATAAAATACCTGTCGTGCGAAACTACCACAAGGCATCCGGGATAATCGAGAAGGAAACTTTCGAGCACATTTAAAGTGACGATGTCGAGATCATTCGTCGGTTCATCGAGAATCAAAAAGTTCGGATTCTGGATCAGCACCGTACACAGATACAATCGTTTCAGCTCACCGCCGCTGAGTTTTTCAACATAGTCATGCTGCTTTTTGCGGTCGAATAAAAAGCGTTCCAACAATTGTCCTGCCGATATGATCCGGCCTTTCATCAGTGGAATGAACTCACCGAATTCCTTTATCACATCGATGACTTTCTGCCCTGTTTTTATTTCGATTCCGCTTTGGGTATAATAGCCGAGCTTGATCGTATCGCCGACGATGACCTTGCCTGAATCGACGGAAATCCGCCCCGTGATGATATTTAAAAATGTCGATTTTCCCGTACCATTTTTTCCTATAATGCCGATTCGCTCATTACGCTGGAAACTGTAATTGAAATTATCGAGAATGATACGATCGGAGAATTTTTTGGTGACCTTATGCAACTCGATGACCTTACTGCCAAGTCTTTCCATGTTGATCTCAAGCTCGACCTGGTTTTCGCGCCGCCTGCTTTCTGCTTTTTCCTTTATCTGATAAAAATCATCCTGGCGCGATTTCGATTTCGTCGTTCTTGCTTTTGGCTGCCGGCGCATCCAGGCCAATTCCTTTACAAAAAGGTTTTGGGCTTTGTCGATGCTCGCATTTTCGGATGCGATCCGCTGCTCTTTCTTTTCAAGATAATACGAATAATTTCCTTTGTATTGGTAAAGCTTTCCATTTTCGAGTTCAATGATCTCGTTGCAGACGCGTTCAAGGAAAAACCGATCGTGCGTGACCATGAAAAGCGTGATGTTCTCCTTTGCAAAATAGCTTTCGAGCCATTCGATCATTTCAAGGTCGAGATGGTTTGTTGGCTCGTCGAGAATCAGTACGTCAGGCCTGTTGATCAGAATGATGGCAAGCGAAAGCCTTTTCTTCTGTCCGCCCGAAAGATTTTTGACCTTCAGTTTGAAATCTTCAAGTTTCAATTTAAAAAGGATCTGCTTGAATTGTGTCTCGAAATCCCACGCATTGTGCCGATCCATATTATCGAACGCTTTCTGGTAAGCCGTTTCATCCTCAGGATTTTCAAGCGCTTTTTCATATTGCTCGATGACCTTCAGTGTTTCATTATCGGATGCAAAAATGCTTTCTTCGATCGTAAGGTTATCGTTAAGGTCCGGGACCTGGGATAAAAATGCCATGCGGATGCCTTTCCGAACGGTGACTGTTCCCGAATCGGCATGATCGATCCCCGTGATGATATTCATCATCGTCGTTTTTCCGGTTCCATTTTTCGCGATGAAGGCGATCTTCTGGTCTTTGTTGATGCCAAACGAAATGTTTTCAAACAGGGTTCTTTCACCAAAAGATTTCGATATGTTTTCTACTGAAAGGTAGTTCACAGACTTTTTTTTGCAAAAGTAAGGTATTTGAAAGTTTAGAGGTTGAGAAGAGTTTAGAAGAGTTTAGAAAGTTTAGATGGTTAGATGGTTAGAAATACAGTTGATGTCTACACTGTGTAACTGCTTCAGCTGCGCTCAGATCGGCTAAAGGCTTCGGGTTCCAGGAAACCGCGATATAGCATGTACCAATTTAAAAATGTAGCAATTTAGAAATTGGAGGACACCAAAATTTTCAAAGTGCTACATTTCTAAATTGTTCCATCGTACATCATCTCTCGATCTCCCGTAAACTCTCCATCTTCTTCATCTCCAAAAATCCTTTGATATCCTCAAAATGTTCTTTCACCCGTTTGTGCCCGAATTCAAATACTTTCTCGGCAAGTCCATCGAGGAAATCCCTGTCGTGCGAGACAAGGATCAATGTCCCGTCGAAATCCTTTAAGGCATCCTTGATAATGTCTTTGGTTTTCATATCGAGATGGTTCGTAGGTTCATCGAGAATCAGGACGTTCACAGGTTCGAGCAAAAGTTTGATCATCGCAAGACGCGTCTTTTCGCCGCCCGACAAAACTTTTACTTTCTTCTGGATGTCATCACCGCCAAACATGAATGCGCCGAGAAGATTCTTGATCTGGGTCCGGATCTCGCCCACTGCAATCCTGTCGATCGTATCGAAAACGGTAAGATTTTCATCTAACAGCGACGCTTGATTTTGTGCGAAATATCCGATTTGAACATTATGGCCGACATCAACTTTCCCCGAATCAGGCTGGATTTCCTTCATGATCGCTTTGACCATCGTCGATTTACCCTCTCCATTTTTACCCACGAAAGCCACTTTCTGCCCGCGTTCGATGACAAGATTTGCATCTTTAAAAACAACATGGTCGCCATACTTTTTTGAAAGTTCGCTTACAACTACCGGATACTGGCCGCTTTTCGGCGATGGTGGAAACTTTAGTCGCAATGCTGAGTTATCGACTTCGTCCACTTCAACAAGATCAAGCTTTTCCAACATTTTTACCCGTGATTGTACTTGCAAAGTCTTGGAATAAGTTCCCTTGAAACGCTCGATGAATTCCGTAGTTTCGGCAATCATCTTTTGCTGCTCATCGTACGCTTTCTGCTGATGCGCGCGGCGGTCCTTGCGAAGTTCAAGATAGTGCGAGTACTTTGCCTTGTAATCGTAAATGCGGCCCATCGTGACCTCTATCGTGCGGTTCGTGATATTGTCGACGAAAGCGCGATCGTGTGAAATTACCATTACGGCTTTCGCCGAATTGATCAAAAATTCCTCGAGCCATTGGATGCTTTCGATGTCCATGTGGTTTGTCGGCTCATCGAGAAGGATAAGGTCGGGTTTTTTGAGGAGAATTTTTGCAAGTTCGATCCGCATTCGCCAGCCGCCGGAAAATTCGGATGTCGGACGCGAGAAGTCGCTGCGTTCAAATCCGAGGCCTTTCAAAACTTTCTCAACTTCCGCTTCATAGTTGATCTCTTCAATCGAATAGAATTTTTCGCTGAGTTCCGACACGCGCTCGATGAGTTTCATATAATCATCCGATTCGTAATCGGTCCGGATTGTAAGCTGCTCATTCAGATGGTCGATCTCGGCCTTCATTTTAAAGACTTCGGCAAATGCTTTCGAAGTTTCCTCAAAAACGGTTGCATCGTCTTTCGTCAATAGATGCTGCGGAAGATATGCGATGACAGCTTCCTTCGGTGCCGAAATATTTCCCCGCGTCGGCTTATTTGCGCCCGCAATAATTTTTAATAGTGTTGATTTTCCTGCGCCGTTCTTGCCCATCAGCGCGATCTTATCTGTTTCGTTTATAGCGAAGGATACATCGCTGAATAATACGGTGCCGCCAAATTCAACGGCGAGCTCATTGACTGTAATCATTTGAGGAGTTGATGTGTGGATTTGATGATCTGGTTATTCGAATAAGCAAATCGGCGGCAAAGATAGTTGGTAAAAATGTTTATTCGAGGATTTGGGGATTTGATTATTCGACGTCGAATTCGAACCAATGCGGTTCATCCATGACTTTGTCGGCCATAATCTCAAGCTTTTCGGTTGACGACAAAGCCGTGAAGATCTTTTGCGTGCGTTCCAGGCTGGTAAGCAACCGCAGGACCACGGCGTCGTAACGGTTTCGAAACATCGAATCCGCATCGTCCACAACGAACATTTTTATCGTTTTCAAATTGAAACCTGCGCCTGAAAAAAGCGCGTTGATCTTATTTGGAGTTCCTACCAATATGTCGACACCAAGTGAAATCTGGTTCTTGTCGTTGTCGATATCCGTGCGGTCGTTCGTTCCATAAACCCGCAGATCGGTATATTTTGCAAACTTTCCGAACATCTCTACCGCATCGAGAACCTGTTGTTTGTCTTCTACAAGCATCAAAGCCCGGGTACTTTCACCTTGAGCTGCTCCAAGTTTCTGGATGATGCTGATCACAGCCGTAACCGTTTTTCCTGAACCCGGCGGCGAAATGATCACCGCGTCGGCGCCGCTTTTAATACCGGAGAATGTTTCCCGCTGAAGCACATTTGCTTCGGAAAGATCATTTTCTGCCAGTGCACGCTGTAGATTCCCGTTTAATTTTTTCAAGTTCATTCGCTGATCCTGTCTTCTTTATTCTTGATTCTTGACTCTCTTCTACTTGCTTGCAAACAATTTTACATCTTCCTCCGATATTTCGCTTCCGCCAAGGATGATCAGGCGCTCAACGACATTACGGAGCTCGCGTATATTTCCTGTCCAGTCATATTCCTTCAATAGGCCGATGGCTTTATCCGAAAATTTCTTTGGCGCATTCCCATGGTCGGTGGCGATGAGTTCGGTGAAATGTTCGATCAGAAGCGGTATATCGTCACGACGATCGTTCAGCGCCGGAACTTTGATCAGGATGACCGCAAGCCTGTGATACAGATCCTCGCGGAATCGTCCTTCTGCAATTTCGCGTTTCAAATCTTTGTTGGTTGCTGCAACGACGCGCACGTCGACTTTGATATCGCGCTCCGCTCCTACGCGTTGGATCACATTTTCCTGAAGTACGCGAAGCACTTTTGCCTGTGCCGACAGCGACATGTCGCCGATCTCATCAAGGAATATTGTTCCCTGGTGGGCAGCTTCAAACTTCCCGGCGCGGTCTCGCACAGCGGATGTAAATGCGCCTTTAACGTGTCCGAAAAGTTCGCTTTCGATGAGTTCAGATGGAATAGCCGCGCAGTTGACTTCAATTAGTGGTGCGGCCGCGCGTTCGCTTTTCTCGTGTAACTGATGTGCGACAAGTTCCTTTCCCGTTCCATTCGGTCCGGTGATCAGGACGCGTGCGTCGGTCGGTGCGACCTTGTCGATGATGTCCTTGATATGGTTGATCGCTTCGCTTTCGCCG
>CBDUBP010000150.1:0-6375 GCA_965365415.1 uncultured bacterium
GGCCTTTTTCTCTTTTGGGTTTGCCGACGACATTGTAAATCCAGAGTTTAACGCGAAGTCCCAGGATCTTTGAATTTGGCTTTGGACGCAACAGTCCCTCAAAGTGATCTTCCATCGCTTTACGCGCTTTGCGTTTCATGACCGAATCCTTCACGGTTACTTTCCCGCCGACGTACAGAAGTTCACCTTCAGGTAAATATTTGGTGTTGCTGCATCCCGATAAGAGCAGCATTGCCGTCAAAAGGCTGCAAACTGCAATTTTAATTTTCATCGTTATCGTCGTTTTCAGTTTTTTCAGCAGATTCTTTTATTTCTTCTTTTTCGCGTTTGTTTTGCTCACGTTCCTTTTTCCTGCGTTCCTTTTCCCTGCGGCGCATCTCTTTTTCTTCCTCACTCCTGTGGAAAAGTTCACGGAATTTATTGTAATCCATCGTGATGATAAATGATACGCCTGTTTCGATGACTTGTCCCTGAAGTGCAACCTGGTATTCGTTTTTGCGGTATGCCCGAACAATATAACGCCCGTCGGGAGTCAACTGATAATCGGCCGAGATATCGCCCGCAATGTTGTTGGCCTGCTGATTTTGCTGCTCCTGTCCTTCCAGCCCGAAACTGCTTCCAACGGTAACTTTCAGCCTGTCGTTGAGTAGTCTTTTTGAAACGCCGACATTGAGGTCTGTGCGGTTTTCCTTGCGTCCCGACGTATAATCTTCTGTTGATTCCAGGTCGAAGTTGAGTTCAAACCCTTTGATCATGTCGCCGGCTATCGTATTAAGCTGATCCGATAGAATCTTGCTTACACTCTGGCGCGCAATCGATTCGGCTCCGCCTGAACCGGCTTCACTCGCAAATGGATTCTCGCCAATGAAACGATTCAGCAGCAACAATGCGAACACTTGTTTATTCAATTCGGACGGTTCCTGGCGGAGCTGGTCGAGTTTGGTCCGTGATGCGTTCACGATCTCATTGGACACGTTGTAATTCTTTTCCGGAAGGACAATATCAAAGGTGATCACGGGTTTGAGCAGTTCGCCTGTCATTTTAAGCAGTGTCTGAAAGGGAATCTTCTGTTTGTATGTGTTTCTAATTGATTGGGAAACACCGGCCAATTGATCGTCTAGCAGGTCGATAGGCGCCGCTTCAACATTGTATATCGCCGTAATATCGATATTGGCGGCGGTTGGCTCGCCGTTCCAGATGATGAAACTGCCGGGTTTAATGTCGAATCTTCGTCTTAAGAGATTGAATGTCATTTCGTACGCGCCTTCAGTAAACTCATACTTTCCTGTGAGCGTTGTTTTTCCCGATCTGTCGATGCCGCCGGTAAGTTCTGCTTCACCCTGGAGATTGAGGTAATCGCCGTTTCCTTTATCGATGATCAGCGAAAGCGTGGCTTCTTTGACGATTTGGATGGTCACATGGACATTCATTCCTTTTAGATCGGTTTTGTCCATTTCGTTTTTGATGATCTCAGTCTCGCGCAGCAGCGTATTATCTTCATCAACAAACTCGACGATTCCTTCGCGGTCGGCTATCGCGGGGTCGGACTGCGGAAGCACAACTGAAAATTTGGTGTCTTCGTTTATCCTCATACGGCCACTGACCTCCGGACTGTCAAGGCTTCCTTTTACAACGAGATGCGTATCCAAAAACAAATCACCATAGTAAAGGTCATTGTCTTTTGCTTTTGAATTTACGGCGCGGAAATTCTCCGCATCAACGGTCAGGTCGAAATTAAAATCTTTGTAATTATGCGTCAGTACGGCACCATTGATTGCCAGCTCATTGTTTTTCTCATCATGCACGGTAAATGAATCGAGGAAGATGCCGCGGTCGTTGATGTTGACCGTTTCGTTGATATCCTTGAAATATGAATTGAGCTGCGTCACCCTTAATCCCACATCATTAAATTTGAGCTGCCCGTTTATATTTGGATCGTCTGCAGTGCCTGTGATCTTGAAATCCCCGGACAAAAAGCCGGCGCCATCAGTGATCGCACCTGATGTGAATGCCTGAATGCTTTCGAGATTGAATTGCTGCATATTCAGGTCGAGGTTAAAACTTTTTGAGCTGGCGTAGTAATATCCGTCAAGGCTGACCTGGTTTCCATTTCCGGTGATATCGACGTCTGCCGCGAATGTATCGGCTTGCTGGTTGTTTACCTTGAGGCTGATATCGCCGACCGGCTGACCCATATATTTGAATTCGGTGATATCGAGGTCGGAAGTAAACACCGGGTTCGTCTTGAAATTCCTGATTTCCACCTCGCCGTTGATAAGTCCGTCAGCTAATAGCTTATCCTTTTTAAGCATGTTCAGAATCGTCTCGATCCTGAAATTCGTGAAATTCACAGCGATTGGTGCATCCGGCCGATTCGCGGTCGATTGTATTTTTAATACATTTCCTTCATTGGTGAGCTCGAAATTGTTGACATAAATTCCATCCGGACCAAATCTGAAAACATTGTCTGCCGGAATGGTCCATCCATCGTAATTTAGCTTGAACCCTGCGGGATCGATCTTGACTTCAGTGTTCCCATCAACATTCTGCATGGTTCCGGCAATCGCGTACTGTTCTTTTTTCTCTTTATCGCGAATCTGTAAATTGTAGGTGACAACATTGTTTTGGACTTCGCCCGACACACTGGTATAAGGCAGCATCATTTCGCCTGTCTGGATCTGGTCGATATCAATATTGTACACCATCTTTTCGCCGGCCGCATCGACCTTGATGTTTCCGCCGGCAATGGTAGTTGTGCCATATACGATCCGCGGTATCGCGCCACTGAGCGAAATCGTATCGTTCTCACTGTTGTATTTGCCTGTAATCTTTATCGGTTCGAGACCTGTAATCTGAGGCATAAGCTTAAACAGGACCGGATCATCGTCTACAGAAATATCGAAGGTCAGATGTTGCGGACTTGTTTGCACTTTTCTCGATCCGGGCTGTGCATCGTAGTATTTCGCGATCGAATTTTTTATCGCGGTTGGCAGTTCGGTAAGCTTGTATTTCCCTTCGACATTTGCGCGGACAAATTGCGATTTAAGTGTAATGGTATTCTTTTCGGCGGTTGATGTTGCGGTCAGCCTGATAGAATCAAGGATTACGGGATCTTTGTCAGTCAGGAACTGCAAATGCGAAAGATTGATCTCGCCATTTAAAAAATCGGGATCCGTATTCGGGATGTCGGCGTCGACGTTTCCTTTCAGTTTTAGCGGGCCCGCATGAAGATTCAGGCGCTGCAAGTCGGCAATGTCAACATTCAGCCGCAGTTTTGCGCTCGGATACTTGTCATCAAATCCGCCGTTTGCATCAAGCCCGAAAGTCAGGTTCGGGTCATCCATCGCGGCTTTAATGTCGTATTGTCCGGCCGCAATATTTCCATCCAGCCTGAGGTCCCGATACATGTAGTTGTTGAATTCGGCTTTTTCGAGGATCGCCCTGATCTTGGCATTGGCAGTCTTCGGATTGAGTCCGGTCCCGGTTGCTTTAGCGCGAAGGCTTATCCGCCCAAGGCTGTCATTCTGAAGAAGGCTTCCGAGGTCGAAGTTTACGAGTCTGATATCGGCATTGTATTTTTCCCTGTTCTTGATCCGCTGATCGAAATTCGCATCGATCAATGCGGTTCCGTACGAACTCCGAAGGTCAAGATCGGTATCGAAATTTTTGATCGATCCGCGGAAAAAACCAGTAAGCGACAGGTTTGAAGGAAGGCTGATGTTTTTTGGCAGCGAACCTGCAGGAATGAATTCGCGGATGTCCCTGGCGGTCGACCTGAATTGATGGATCGTCACATCAAAATACGCTTTGTCGACATCCGGAAGACCGGTGATTCGTCCACTGGCAGAAACGACTGTGTTTCCGATTCCGCTGATCTCGAAATTCGGGAATCTTATATCGCTGAGTTTTCCCGATATCTGTGTATCGATCAGCAAGATGGCATTTGGGTGGCTTTTAAAAGGATTTGAATTTCGGAGATTAGGCACAAAAACAAGGATGTCCTTAAATCCGATGCGGCTGTTGTCGATCGATGCATTTATGGCAATTCGGCCGGGATCTTTGTTCAGCGCTTCAAGCGACGGATAGGCCACATTGATTTCATCTTTCAATAACGTCTGCGGCGTTTTAAGATAGAGATCTTTTAAGTAAGATCCTTTTTGCCCGTAAAAGAATTTAGTGCGCAATTTTTCGATATGCAACCCACTTTGGTCTTCGACAGACAGGTTTGCAATATTTCCCGAGATTGTTGATTCTGTATAATTCAGCTTCTGCGCCTACAGGTTAAAGTTTTTAATATCGAGATGTTTGTAATCGATCCCGGACGCAGCTTTTACATAATTGTCATCATCAAATTTAAATGTGATGTTCTTCAGGTCTGTGTCATTCAGGCGCACTTTCCAGCCCGTTTTTTTGATAGCGGTGGTATCGGTGTCGGGAGTTTTGATTGGCCTGTCGGCTTTGGCAAAACGCAGATTGCCTGAAATGTTGTCAATTTCAAATTTATCTATATCGATCATCTGCCCATGCACATCCACTTCATTGAAAGACAGCCTGAGCTTTTGCATTTTCATGCCCGTATTGAGGTGCGTGCCGGCGTTGTCATATCCGATGTTGATGTCGTTGAGTGCAATCGTTCCAAGCTTAAGCCTGAAATCAGGCCTTTTTGAAACGGTGTCGACGACTTCAACCGATGTTTGGGCAATTTCCTCGACTAGTCCCTGATCCAGCATCAGTTTGAGTCCATCCAACTGGATCTCTGGTATGTTGAACGCCATTCGATCAAGATCAAATTCCTCGAAATGGGTATCGAAATGCGTCATCCTGACGGTTACTTTGTTCTTAGATATCGCATCGTTCCATGTAACCCTGATGTTGTCCAGATTTATTTTGTTGACAGATATTTTCATCGGTTCAGAGTCCTTTTTCTTGGGCTCTTCCGAGGCAAATGCGTCAATGATATAATCGAAATTAAACACGGAGTCCTTATCCCGCGAAACATTCGCAACTATTCCTTCGAGATCTATCGAGTTGATCTCAACCTGGTTTTTAAGCAATTTAAAAAGGCTGATGTCGACCGATAATAATCTGCCGGCAAGAAGTGTATCCTTTTGCCGGCTTTCAAAATACACGCCCTGAAGCACGATCTTTTTTGGGAGCCCGATCGAAATCTTTTCGATGTCGACATCGGTCTTGATTTTATCTTCCAGGTATGCCACTGCCTTCCCGCGGGCGAAATCCTGGACTGCAGGAACCTGTATGAGGAGGACAATGAGTAAAAAAAGAAATATGACCGAGCCAATGATCCAGAGGAAAATTTTTAATCCTTTTCTCAGATAGAATTTTATATTTTTCGCCATTTGATTCTGAAGATGAGATGTATGCACATAGAATCCAAAGCATTTGGCGAAGGTGCATACAAAATCAAAGGTGGCGAATAAAACTTAGCGGGATTTTATATAATTATCAATTTATGTTGTAAGATTTTAAAGACTTTTTTTGCCTTTGCCGATGATGCCGGCAAGTGTGTCCTCGAGCTCCTTCATATTACCTGCTTTTACGAGGAAATCAACGGCCCCATGCTTTTTTCCTTCTTTTTGGGTATTAGGATCTGAATAAGTGGAGTAGAGGTACACAGGCACATTTTTAACATGTGAGATTTTTTTGATCTCGACCAGGGTTTCGATGCCGTTCATTTTTGGCATATTGACATCGATGAATATAAAATAGGGTTGGAATTCCGGATCGGATTTGATCTTTTCAATAGCATGTACGCCGTCGTTGGCTGTAACAAAGTCGACATCAACATTGAGATGCTTGAGCGCGTGCGCAAAAATTTCCTGATCGTCAGTGTCATCATCTATCAGCAGGCAGGTAATTCGTTTTTCAGACATTTTGGACATTTCAGTAAAGTTAACCAATGGATGGTAATTTTTCAATAATTAGTTCACATGTTTTACTTACGGCTTTCATGATAATTTCTTCGGGCTCACCATCAAATACTTCGCGGTGGGCCATGTATCCGTGCGGTGTCAGGATATGGATGAACATCGTGCCGACAGGTTTTTCAGCCGTTTCGCTTCCTCCCGGAGAAGCCAGGCCGGTAACGGCAGCTATTACATCAGCTTTAAAAATCGTCGTGGTATTTTCGGCCATCGCGCGCGTTACTTCGGCAGATTCAGCTGTATACTTGTCGATGAATTGCTGTGGAATGTTGAGTACATGGCATTTGACGCTTTCGTTATAGCACACGACTCCGCCCAGAAGAATAGCTCCCGAATTTTTTACCAATGCTATTTCTGAGGCGAGCCTGCCGGCGGTGGCGCTTTCGGCAAAGGCGATCTTAAAATTTCGGTCGACAAGTTCCCTGACATATTT
>CBDUBP010000151.1:0-6370 GCA_965365415.1 uncultured bacterium
ACAGAGGTTGTAAGCACCATTTTTCCAGTCATGTCGTAAACTGTCGCATGGGTTACATTGTTTTGGGTCGACGATTTGATATTGACCACATCGCTTGCCGGATTCGGATAAAAAGTGAATGATTCACTGATTGGATTTTCGATGCCCAATTCAGGACTCGATCCTTCAAGCACGAACAATGTTTCGTTGATGTTCGGATCGAGGATCGCATCTACTGCTCCCGATGGCCATCTGATGATCACTTTTTCAATTTCTTCGGCTGCACCGATTCCGAAATGTGTATTAAGTGAACTCATGTAACGGAACCCGTCACCACTTCTCACATCACGGATCTGTTTCCCCCAAGCACCGTAAATTTCAACACGCGCACCAATCCCGTTGCGATTGCTTTCAACGCCCTGCATCGTAATTTTGATCCAGTTGTTGTCGTTCGCCACATTCATCATTAAAGTCTGCCCGTTTTGAACGTCGAGGAATCCATCGTTATTCAAATCGCCCACAGGTCCGTTTGTAGCTTCAACCGTAAACGGGGTGAAAGTCATGTCTCCATTGTTGTGCATGATGATATTGTCGCCACAAAATACATCAACCCAGCCGTCGTTGTCAAAATCGTGCGCAACGTGTTCGATATTTGTCGTTGAAAAGAAATCAAAGCCAGAGCCGGCAGTAACATCCGTAAAAGTTCCGTCGCCGTTGTTACGGCGTAGCTTATGCCCGCCATTTGCAAATGAACTTGCACCGATCATTGCATCCATCCATCCGTCGTTATCGTAATCAGCCCAGGCAGACGACCATGATTGCGAAGGCTCAGCCATACCCGAAGACACGCTTACGTTCGTAAATGATCCGCCGTCATTGCGATGCATCTCATCTACGTTCGCACCTGAATTTCCGCCGCGGCATTTTGCGATAAAGAGGTCGCTGTCGCCGTCATTGTCATAATCGACGAAAATTGATCCGTAATTTCCACCACTTGGAAAATCACCCATTCCGCCCTGGTTGAACGAAAGATTGCCATTGCCATCGTTCATGTAGTATACATTCGGTGCGACGTCATGACAAACAAATGCATCGAGATCTCCGTCGAGGTTCAGGTCGGCGAAATTCGAACGCTGTGAAAATACATTTTGCGGACCCGACATTTCTGTAAAAGCGGTTCCCATGTCGTTTTGTTTCATAAACGTAACGCCGTTTCCGGAACCGTACAACAGGTCATTGTAACCATTGGCATCGATATCACCGGCGGCGATGCTCCATCCCGGAAGAAAATCCGCGTTTGGTGTCGTAAGCGTTGCAGTAGTAAAACCGCTTGTATTTGCTGTCTGATAAAGTATCGAAACAGAAGTTGAATTCACGATGACGACATCATCCAGATAGTCATTGTTCATATCGACGACGCAGCTACGGTTGCCATTTGGCATGGTGACCGACTCCGCCGCAAAACCGAATGGAGAAGGCACCGGAACTACAACCTCGCCCTCAAGAAGCAAAAAGTTGAATCCGCCGGAGTTCCAACGGTTGTCGAATGCAATATAATAGGTTGTTCCGGCAGTGACATTAAAACTGTCAAATGAACTGTATCCCGCGCCGCTGTCATCGTCGCCGGCATAACAAACAAGCTCGCCACATGTTCCGGTATAAACATGAAAACGTGTGTCAAGCTCATCATTTTCAGGAAGGCTGGTTGAAATGATCACATTGTAGTCAGATTCAGGTGTGTAAACAAACCATTCCCCGGCACTCGCGCCGTTTCCGTTGTTGGCACAAATCGGCAGAGGGATTTCCTCGCCGTCGATTCCCGCGACAGTATGTGTCCCGGCTATGATTTCTACCGCTTCGGCGCACGAGTTCTGCGCATTTCCGGCGTAGAATCCGGCGAAACTAAAAATTAAAAGTAAAGTTTTTTTCATTGGTGGTTGGTTAATCGATTGTAATAGCCTGTAAATAAGGATTTCAAATATATAAAAATATCTTAATGAAATAATGCGCAAAAAAAAAGTCCGCAACAAAGCGGACCATTTTTTTAATTTTTTATGAACCTTCCTGTGAAGTTTCGACCATTTTCATCCTTAAATCTGATCAGATAATTTCCGGTCGACAAAGATTGAATATTTACTTTCTGATCAACGACTTCAGCCTGGCTGATTTTCTTTCCGGCTGAGTCAAATATTTCAGCTGATGTGATTGCGGCTTCGTCAGTCAGGCGGATATTGATGTAATCTTTCGCCGGATTAGGTGAGAAGCTGAAACTGATCGCTGAAGGATCGTTTATACCCAGTTCAGGGCTGGAACCTTCTTCAATGAGGATCGTTGAATTTGCAGCCGGATCCACGATCACATCCACAATTCCCGATGGCCATTTGATTACGGCCTTTGTAATTTCGGAGGCTTCACCAATCCCAAAATGTACATTGAGCGAACTCATATTGGCAAATCCTTCTCCGCTGCGAACGTCACGGATCTGCATTCCCCACGGGCCATGTAATTCGACGCGCGCACCGATCCCGTTTCTATTGCTTTGAATACCGCGAAGCTTGATCTTAAGCCAGTTGTTGTCATTTCCATCGTTGAAAAAAACCGTACTGCCGGACTGAACATCGAGGAATCCGTCGTTGTTAAGATCGGCGATTCCTCCTTGCTCAGGATCGACATCGTAACCCGTAAAAGTCATATCGCCATCGTTGAGATATAATTCCTTTCCATTTTCCCAAAGGAAATCGACGAAACCGTCATTGTTGAAATCGGCGGCCTGTATTTCCCATGAGCCGACTGATGAACCAATTCCGCTCGAACTGTAAACATCCGTAAAAGTTCCGTCATTGTTGTTGCGATAAAGCCTGTTCTGGTCGGAGATGTTCGAAAGCAGAAAATCCATATCGCCGTCGTTGTCGAAATCCGCAATTGCAGTCGACCATGATTGCGCGCCATCTGCAACACCGGCTGCAGCGCCTACTTCAGAAAAAGTCCCGTCGCCATTGTTCCGGTACAATAGGTTGATTCGCTGCGGATCTCCGGCAGGTGCACCACCACGACATTTCGCAAGATACATGTCCTGATCGCCGTCGTTGTCATAGTCGGTCCAGATGCTCGCGTAATTTCCGCCCACGGCCAAAGTCGGCATCAGTGTGGTGTCGAACAAAAGATTTCCGTTGCCATCGTTCCGGTAACCGTGACTTTGCGCGACGTCATGGCAGGCAAACAGGTCAAGATGCCCGTCATTGTTGATGTCGATAAAATTGGTGCGCTGTGTAAAGATGTTTTGCGGATATGTAAACACCGAGTAAACCGTACCGTCTTCATTGGCTTTGACGGTCGAGACGCGGCTGCCGTTCCCAAGTACCAGGTCATTGAATCCGTTCTTGTCGAAATCGCCGGCGGCAATGCTCCAGTCGGGTGTGACGAAAGCCGTACCGAGTCCGGGAACGCTGAAGTTCAATTGCTGGAAACCGCCACCAGGAAGCTGTTTGTAAACGCGAAGCTGATTGGTCATTACCGTAACGATGTCGTCCAGATAATCCCCATCCATGTCGACCGTGCAGGCACTGTATTGCGCAAAGCCAACATTTTGTGCCGTAAAGCTCACGTCCTGTGCGCTGCAGATCGACGAAAGAGCCAATGCAGTAATAAAGTATAGTTTTTTCATAGCTTGAAGTTAGTGAATTATTCGCAATGTTCAGACATCGTATCGATCCATTCCCGCAACATCGCGACGCCTTCTTCATGAACGGTCGTGCGACCGATGATCGGCATCATGATCGACTGGTCGGTGGAGGCAATCCTTACAATCAGTTCAGAGTGGTCGCTATCGCCCGCATTGATGATATATGGCGCGTCGTCGATCTGGAATAACGGTTCCATGCAAAGGCCCAACTGGGTTATATCGGTGTTACTGAAATTGAATTTGGGCTCGACATAATCGCAATGCCCGCCAACGCGATGGCAATGTGCACAGTTCATATCGAGATAAGAACGCGCACGCAATTCGAGCGGCTGCGTGGTATCTTTCCAGTCGACGGTCGAATAGATGTCGTTTGGCAAATTGTTTTCAAGATATCCCTGGCTGATCCATTTCTGAAGCTGGTTCATTTGGAAATCGCCATAATCATAATCAAAATTGAGATTTTGTGGTTTTGGGCCGATCGGAAGAGTGATTTCCCCGTTTGCGCTTTGTGTCGGATTGTGCTTATGACATGTCCTGCATTCTGTCTGTGCAGGAACTTTGTAAGTCAGGCTTTTTTCGATGCCGTTCTCGCTAAAGGTTATCGGTACAAAGATCCCGTTTCCGTCAGTGTCGAGATACGCCTCTTTCATTCGCTCGTTCCAGATGTAATTGTAAGTTTCCCAGCCCGAATTCGTCGGCGTCGCTTCCGCAATTTTTATCAGAAGGCGTGTTTCGATGATCTTCCTTTTGTTTTGTGGCTGGACGTTATCGAAATAAAAGGTTTTGATCAATACCGTTCCGACAGGAAAATCCAATACATTATCATCGCCATCATACGTCGCCTGCGTTCCCGGCGGCATCCATACAAAACGCAATTTGTGTGCATAATCCGAAAAAAGCTCACTTGCGGGGCGGTAGGGCAGGACGTTTCTGGACGGTTTTTGGTCTTTAAGATTTCCAACGAAAAATCCATAGTCGGACAGTTTAGGATACGGTACCTGGGTCAGGTTGACTGAAACAGGCGCAATCAGACGATAAGTTTCATCTTCATCGGAAAAATTATCGGAGCAGGAAACAAATAATGCAATTGTCAATGCCAGTAAAAGTATTGGCAGCAGGTAAATTCTTTTCATTGGAAATTGTAAAGTCACCAAAAGTAATAATTAAATCGTAAAATTCACAGATGAAATAAGTTAGATAAAAATTTATGAATGTAACTTTCTTATTCCAGCAGGTTTTCAGTTTCTGATTCAGCACGTGCAAGTACATTCTCGGGAAGCGATTTTTTAGCTTTTGCACCCATTTTTTTAAGTTTTTCCACGCTGACGATCAAATTGCCATTTCCAAGGTAAAGTTTTTTCATCGATTCTTCGTAGGCTTTTTTCCCTTCGTCCATTTTTTTGCCGACAACGATCAAATCGTTCATGAACCCTTCAAATTTATCGTACAACGCACCGGCCTGACGCGCGATTTCCCAGGCATTTTCCTGTTGTTTTTGATTAGTCCACATGCTGTCGATCGTGCGAAGCGTTGCAAGTAATGTCGAAGGCGTAACAATAACGATGTTCCTTTCGAATGCTTTATTGTAAAGCGCGGAATCCTCATTTAATGCTATTGCAAACGCAGGCTCTATCGGGATGAACAACAGCACGAAATCCGGGCTTTCAATCTGGTAGAGGTCGTGATAATTCTTTTCGCCAAGCTGCTCGACATGGCGCCTGATCGAATTGACGTGTTCTTTTAGATGGGCTGACTTCATCAATTCATCCTCTTCATTGCAGTATTTTTCATAAGAGGTCAGCGATACTTTCGAATCGACGATCATCTTCTTTCCATCGGGCAGATTGATGACGACATCAGGAAAAACCCGCGCACCGCTTTCATTGACAAAACTCTGCTGGATCTCGTATTCCCGCCCGCGCTCCAATCCTGATTTCGCCAGTACGCGCTCGAGCACAAGCTCACCCCAGTTGCCCTGAAGCTTGCTGTCGCCTTTTAATGCCTTTGTCAGGTTGATGGTTTCCTTCGACATCTGTTCGTTCATCAATTTAATATTGATGATCTGCTCGCGAAGCGCCGCATGATAATCGATGCTTTCTTTATGGGTATCTTCGACCTTTTTTTCGAACAATTGTATTTTTTCCTGTAGTGGAGAGAGAATGTTCTTCATATTCTCCTTGTTCTGTTCGGTGAACCTGAGCGACTTTTCTTCCATGATCCGGTTCGCGAGATTTTCAAATTCCTTGGTGAATTTTTCCTGGAGTTTTTCGACTTCCTGCTTCTGTTCGAGATTTTTCTCCCAAAGATTTTCGAAAGCGGATTCTTTATGAGCGAGTTTTATTGCTAGCGCTTCTTTTTCTCCACGAATAGCTTCGATTTCGGCCTGCACGTTTTGAAGGTGTTTTTCAAATGATGCGCGCTCATTCGCCAATTGCTCACGGACGAGTTGAAATTGCGCGGTTGCGGAATTGATCTTCTCTTCAGACGCTGTTCTTTCGCCTGAAATTTTCGACGTGGTGATGACTTTTCCAATGACGATCCCGGCGAGAAGCGCGACGACCGGCATGGCGTATATTAATAATGATTCCATTGTAATTATTGCGAGCGCACAATATACAAAAAAAGCAGCCTGATGGCTGCTCTCAAAGGGTTCTGGTTTTATAGAGGTGTTTAAGTTTCAAAGTTGATTTCAAGCTTGCGATGTACGTG
>CBDUBP010000152.1:0-6354 GCA_965365415.1 uncultured bacterium
ACAATTCAGGTCGCAGGCGGGCAAGCTTCGAAAAATTCATGAAAAACACAACATTCCCGTTTTGCTCGTAGAATACGCCGATACCAAGGCCTTGCACGATTCGGTAGTTGAGCGGATTGCACCACTCGGATTTGATTATTTCATCGGAAATATCAACCTCCAGACAATACCTAAATTCAAATAAATGCTGCTCACCAGTTCCATTGTATTAGGTTTTTTCAGGCTTGGATTCATCCTGCTGTTCTTCTTTTATCTAAATAAGAAGTTCATCAACAGGTCGGATTCGAACAATCTGCTTGAATTCATCGTACATCATTGGTTTCGCTACGGCAGCATCATCGGGCTTTTGCTTTTTGTGACCGTACAGCTCAGCATCTACAATCTGGTCAATTGCATGATTATCCTTTTGCTGATAATCATCATCGACCTGGTAGGCTTAAAAAATCTTAGAAATTTCAAAAGTTATTTTAAAGATGCCGCCAATCGAAACCTGCATGCGATCCTAAAAACGATCGAACTCCGCAGGCCAAAATTCTCATGGCTGAGGCTTCGAAAAAAAGAGCATACGCGAAGCCGCGGATATTTTTTATTCTTTTTGGTGATCGTACTCACCGTCATCACATTCGGCAGCCGTTATTATTTTATCAAATACGACATGTACTCGCTTTCGGGAATTTGGCTCGCCGATCTTGAGAAAGTGAAGGATTTCGATTTCCAGATATGGTTTTTGAACGACCTTACGGTTGCAGGTGATTTCGCATTCGTAAATTTTTATTCAAAATTGACGGATGTGAGCCCCGAGATCGCGCTTCAGTCGATGGCATTGCTCGAATCAACCCTGATCTGCATCCTCATTTTCTGGGTAGTACGAAAATGTTCGCCGTCAAGGGCGATCGCACCGGTCATTGGAGCGATGTCGTTTGCTCTTGCGTACACACTGATGCCGGTCAACATATATTTCCTGCTTCAAAGCAAACCGATCTTGTTGGCGCTGACATTTGGCCTTCCAGCCATGGTTTACCTGCTCAAACCTGCAATCCTCAAATTTAAGAAGGTCAATTATTTCTTTGCAATGCTTTTCGTCTTTTTCACGATAGGCCTGATAGACCTGTTTACCTTGTACATTCTTTTTCCGCCATTTGTAATTCTCGCCGGAATCTTTTCCAAACGCAAATCAAAAGGACATTACTGGCTTGGCGCCTCGGCGTATCTAGCAGGTACGATCGGTATCCTTGGCATTTATGGCGTGGTTTGTTTTTTCCTTGAAAGCGATTTGCTGTCGTTTATCCATACGTCGCTGATCTCGGTGAGTTCGTATTCATATAATCCGCAATTGATCATGCCTTTTGACGTCCTGATCGATTATTATCAGATCGGTTCGCTCGGTGCGATGGCAGTTCTGCTAGTTTATATCTATTACCTGAAGGAAAACTGGTACGCGGCATTTGCATTCCTGATCTATTTCAATATTTTGGTATTGATTGGCAAGCTCGATGAGCTGACATGGATCGATAAAGATCTCATGAGCCAGGCACTTTCGGTTTTCATGCACGTGGTTGCGGGAATTTCGATTGCGATTCTGCTCAGGCTTGCAAAACCAATTTCGGTGTGGACCGAAAAACTCAATGTTCCCGCGGCATTTGCTACTGTTGCAATTTTGGTGTATGCCGCAATTTTCTATCAAAAAGATGTGATCCGGAATCTCGATTCGATCGACACGACACCTAAGCAGGTTCTCGACGCGTACGATAAGATTTCGACAACGTACTTTCCGTTTTCTTATGCGGTGGTCAACGACAATACGTCGCAGGCCATCAGCACGAATAAGCATTTTTTCATGAATTATTCTGATTTTATATACGAATATCCAAAACAGGATTCAATTTATTTCGCAAATATCAAGGATCCGAAATTCCTGAAAAACAATCCTGAATATGCGCTGCCCAAAAGTGTCCTCATCTTCGTTTTTAACGATGCGAAGCGAAGCACCGGCAATGACAACGCCGATATTTCGGAATTGTTGATGGAGCAGCTCGATACGCTGCGCAAGCGCGGACGAAAGGTGCAGGTTTTTTACAAGAACACCAATGTCAGCGTTTACGAAGTCGTAAATGAGCCGGGCGAAAGCAGGATTGTCGACCTTATTTTTTAAACATGGCAGAAAAGAAAAAGCACACATTCCTCCGAATCATTGCATCAGCTGTAATGATGACGGCCATATTCAGCGGCTGTGCACGCCTCGATAATCTCGATGCTGACGATTTCGATTTCTTTTCGGATAATGAAGACAATGTACTGGCTGAACTCAGGCGGTATTCCGATCCTGCGGAGTCTTCGTCGCCGGTGGTGGAATTTGTTGCAGATCCGTCGAACGCGACGAGCGCATCATACGAAAAGCACATCAGGAAAATCTGCGATTATACAAAATTTCCTTATCGGTCTACAAACGTCGGCGAGTGGAATGCTTCGGCAGCGATCGCACCGTCGGTTCGTGTGGTATCCATTCTCGAAACCAAAAAGCTTTCGCAGCAATCAATTGACAAACTCGTAAATTTTATCGCGCAAGGAGGCACATTGTTCCTTCCTTATGCCAGTGAAGATCACCGCATAGCATTTCTTCTCGGATTCAAAACCGAGGCTGAGTATGCGACCGATACAAAATCAAAGGGTTTTCTGTTCAAAGCACCGCTGCTGCCTAATATGAAAGGCAAAACTACGGGTGACGGAAATGTGCACTATGGTTTTGCCAAGCAGAATTTTTCGGATAATGTCCGCGTGCTTGCGACTGCAATAAATAACCCGGATTATCCGCTGGTCATTGAAAACCAGATAGGGAAGGGGCGCGTTTTCTTCTATAATACCTCGGGCGGATTTGAGAAAGTCGATCGCGGGCTGCTTTTCAGCGGACTTTTAAAAGGTCTTGAAGGAATACCATATCCAATTGCAAATACAAGTACGATTTTCCTCGATGATTTCCCGTCGCCATTATATGAAGTGAAAAGTGAGCCCATTGCATCGGAGATGAACCTCACGATTGCCGAGTATGTGAAGAAAGTCTGGTGGCCTGATATGGTGGCGCTCGCGGATAAACACAATATGAGTTACTCGGCGATGATCGCTTTCGATTACAAGAACAAAGTTTTGCCACCTTATATTTTTGATCAATGGGATGCGGTGAAGGTTAAATCCGGGCGGAAAAACGAATCCATGAGCGACTGGCTTGTGCGCGATGTAGCCAAAAAAGGCCACGAACTTGCTTTTCATGGTTACAATCACGTTTCGCTTGTCAAAGAACTTTGGCCCAATGAAGAACATATCGGTCCAGCACTGAAAGCTGTCCAGAAAAAATGGGAAGTCAATAATTTCGGAGCGCTGCCGGTAACATATGTTCCGCCATCGAACATTATCGATAAATATGGTGTGAATGCGCTGAAAAAAGGCATGCCATCATTGAAATACATGTGCAGTCTCTATCTCGGCGAAATTGAAGATGGCGGCGGCCGCGAATTCGATTTTGATCCGTACAACAAGGATTTCTTCGATTACCCACGTATTTCAAGCGGATTCTATCTAAGCGATAAAAACAAGTATACGCACGAATCGATGTTCCTTTTCACGGGGATATGGACGCATTTTGTGCATCCTGATGATGTCTATCAGATCGATAACCCGTTCAATATCAGTAAAGGCGATTATGCACTGCGAAACGGACGAAATCTGGGATGGCGTAAAACCAAAGGAAAAGATTACGGACTTTTGTCGGAATTCACGAATTATATCGAAGAGATGACCACAGCGTTCCCGCAAATGCGTTTCGTGAATGCAGGCGAGGGCGGGGCGATCGTAAACGACTGGAGGGCATCGCGTTTCCGCCATACTGCCGAAGATGGAAAGTATACGGTGGAAGAAACCAATTCAAAAGGCTCGTTAACCAACAAGCAATATTGGTTTGTTTATTCGAGCCACGCCAACAGCGCCAGGGTTGAATCACAGCTTAAGAACGAATCGGCGATATTTTCGAAAACAGCATACATGGATGGATATCTTTATATGGCGTATACGAATAAGCCAAAACTCACAATGCGTGATCTTCAATACAAAATTAAGCTTCAGCCTGAAATTTCCGAAAGGCTCATGAGGATAGCTCAGAACGACTACAAAAGGTTCCAGTTCAATGTCAAAAAGTTTCTGGCCGGCGAAATCAAACCGGTAGACGAAGAGAAACTTTTTCAGCAGGAATTATCATCGCTTCGTAAAAAGATGCTGACCGATGCAAAGATCGACACGCTGACCTGGAACAAATATGCCCGATACATGAGCTGGGAAGATCGCGGAAATGAAGTCTGGAAAATGCTGGAAGAGCATTGCCTGAAACATCCCGAGAAGGATAATATCATGTATTCGAAAATCCTGGCTGAAATCGTCTACTATCCGAATGAATTGATCCGTGAGAAATGGCTCAGCGCACAGATGCTCGTTACACCGAACGACAAGGATCTTTTAAACAGTTATGTCGCATCGTTCTATACACCTGAAAACCAGGAAAAGATCCGCAAAGCATTGGTGAATCTGCTAAAGGTTGACACGAGTTTCAACACGTATCTTCAATACATTCAGCACTTGCTGATGTATGATCCGCCTTCTGTACTGAAGGAGCTCGAGGATAAGGCAGCTTCCGCAGAGTATGCCCAGGTCGCAACGGATGTCGCTTGGCTTTATGCCAATGAAGGGCAATTTAAGAAAGCTTATGAGTGGTCGCAGTTCAGCGATGAGATCGATTTTTCTTCGAAAATGGGCTGGCTGATCGAAATGCGGGATTTTAAAACACTTGAAACCGAATATGCCAAATATATCGCGGCCAATCCCGACGATTACCGAGTAAAAGTCACGATGGTACACGTCTACCATGATAACGGACGATTTAAGGATGCCTGGGTTTTGGCCAATTCGCTCCCGGAAATACCGGAAAAGGACGAACTCCGCGACATTTTGAATAAAGATGTGCTATATGTCGAAAGTGATCTTCAGCAGGATCTTCTCAACAATCATGTCGAATTGTTCCTGCCTGAAGTGAGAGCGATGCTGATCAAATCGTACAGAAAGGAAAAAGCAGATTTCATTGCTTTTAACAGCACGGCGGAGAGCAACAGGAACGACCCCCAATCATGGAAAAACATATTGTCATATAATTTTTATGACAAGAAAATGAACCTGCATACGCTTTCAGGAACTTACAGCACGATGTACAAAGTCAGGATCCCCGTGAAGGATCTCGACAATGTCACGCATGCTATCGGCGGATTGGAATATCGTTTTGCAAGTCCGAAGACCGATGAAAAGCTGGAATATTGGACACGCGGCAGGGTAGAGTACAGCGATTATCAAAAGTTCTATTATCAGTTTGGCGCTGGTGCATATATATCGAAAAAGAAAAGTTTCCAGTCGGCGCAATTCAAGATATATCCCGCGGAAACCGGTCCGGCACACAGCAAGCGAATCTATAGGATGCAGCTGAACATCTATCAGGATTACTATTTTATGAAATACCTTAACGGAAGCATTTCACTTGAGGGGAATTTCTATACAAAAAGCAAGGAGCAGACCAGCGTAAAGATCGACCAGTCGTATGAAGGCTCGGTTACGGGACGACTGGCAATGGACAAGCCCGAGGAAAAAAAGTTTAAGATCATTCCGTTTGTTGAAGGAACTCTGACACAGGCTTCAATTGGGCGATCGATCATCAGTCCGAATCTCGGATATCCATACTGGATGATTGATAAACGATTATTTGGCGGTGCGGGCGTTGGGTTTAAATACGGACTTTTCGAAGACGATTTCACCGGAAGGGTGGAAGCGGCGTACTTCTTTGATGACTATACGGATCAATTCCAGCGGTACACCGGAGAAGTTGCATATCAGATTTTTGATTACACCGCGTTAACAGCGTCATTTGAAATATACGCACAGTCGAAATTTTACTCGAATGCCTTGCAGCTTGGAGTCAAATACAACCTGAAACCGCGCAAAAAAAACAGGAACCGCGATTGACACGATTCCTGTAATAAAAAACAAACTAAACTTTCTAACTATATTATCAACTTAGTGGCTGACGATGATTCTCTTTGTTTCCTTTGTATTTCCGCCTTCCATCGATACGAAGTAAACTCCGTTGCTCAGACTTGAAGTATTCACGACGACTTTATCAGTCGAATCGGTTGTAGTAGGCAAAGTGATCTTTTGTCCGAGTGAATTGTAAACAAATACTTTATAGTCGGTAATCGATGGGAATTCAATTGCAATCTGATCGTTTGCAGGCACGGGATAGATGACAAGCTGTGGTTTGGTCACATCATT
>CBDUBP010000153.1:0-6352 GCA_965365415.1 uncultured bacterium
CCTCTTTTGGAAATCATCCAGCAGGCGCAGCAGATGGGATTCAAACTGATTATCACGACGGATCACGGAACGATAAACGTCAAGAATCCGTCAAAAGTCATCGGCGACAAGAATACAAGCTTAAATTTGAGGTATAAAACCGGCCGCAGCCTGACATATGAAGACCGCGATGTTTATGCAGTAAAGGATCCTAAACGGATCATGCTTCCATCGATCAATATGAGCAGCTCGTATATTTTTGCCAAGAACGACCTGTTTCTGGCCTATGTGAACAATTACAATCATTACGTCAGCTATTACCGCAATACGTATCAGCACGGAGGAATTTCGCTTGAGGAAATGATCGTTCCATTTCTTGTCTTCAATCCGAAATGATGCAACTGATCTTTTCGCTTGATGAAATCGATATCGCGGCAGAATATGTGCTTGCAGCGGTACCTCACAAGATCATCCTTTTCAACGGCGAAATGGGCGCCGGAAAGACCACGTTGATCAAAGCGATCTCCAGCCGGCTTGGCGTTGCGGATGCTACTTGCAGTCCTACTTTTTCGCTTGTAAATGAATACGAGGCAAATGAAGGCAAAGTGTACCATTTCGATATGTATCGCCTAAAATCGCCGTTTGAAGCACTCGACATGGGAATCGAGGAATACCTCTATTCAGGCCATTGGTGTTTTATTGAATGGGCTGAGAAGATTTCCGATCTGATTCCGGACAATCATTCAGTCGTAAACATTTCAGCATTGGAAGATGGCAGCAGGCAATTGACAATTGATAATTGGTAATTTCCAGCATTGACGGGCCTTTTGACGCTTAAATACTTTTCAATAATTCCTTTTGGTATTTTCGTTAATTTCTATATATTAGTCCGTTAATACACCAAACCAATGTCCCTGACGCCTTTTACAGCACAGCAGCTTCTTCCACAGGAGGAAAAACTTGAAGTTGCGCGGCATAAAAGCGAATTATTCATCGGAATTCCAAAAGAAACCAGCTTCCAGGAACGCCGGATCTGCCTGACACCGGATGCCGTAAGTTCACTTTCCTCGCATGGTCATCGTGTAATGATCGAGGCCGGAGCGGGTTTAAGTGCCGGATATTGTGATAAGGAGTATAGCGAAGCCGGCGGAGAGATCACATCCGATACCAAAAAAGTCTTCCGCTGCCCTATTTTGCTGAAAGTCGAACCGCTTACCATGGAAGAAATCAAAATGGTTAATTCCGGTGCGATCGTCATCTCTGCTTTACAGATTAAAACCCGCAAGAAGGAATATTTTGAAGCGTTGTCGAAGAAAAAGGCAACAGCACTGGCGTTTGAGTTCATCAAAGACGAAGACGGTTCGTATCCCGCCGTCAAAACCCTGAGTGAGATTGCAGGAACAGCTTCCGTGCTCATCGCGGCCGAGCTGATGATCAACAACGATTTTGGCAAAGGATTGCTTTTCGGAAACATCACGGGTGTTCCACCGACGGATGTCGTGATTATTGGTGCCGGAACCGTGGGTGAATTTGCTGCGAAAACCGCACTTGGGCTTGGGGCAAGCGTAAAGGTTTTCGACAATTCCATTACTAAATTAAGAAGACTTCAGAATAATTTAAGCCAATGCATATTCACCTCGACGATACAGCCGAAAGGATTGCTAAAGGCATTGCGCCGCTGTGATGTCGCGATTGGCGCGATGCGCGGAAAAGAGCGCTGCCCGGAAGTCGTCACCGAAACCATGGTCGAGCATATGAAACGTGGTGCCGTGATCGTCGATGTCAGCATTGATACCGGAGGATGTTTCGAAACTTCGGAAGTGACCACACATGAGAATCCGACTTTTATCAAACACAACGTCATCCACTACTGTGTTCCGAACATTCCTTCCCGGTATTCCAAAAGTGCTTCGATGTCGCTCAGTAACATCCTTACGCCGTACCTGATCAACATCGCCGACGACGGTGGGCTCGAGAGTGCCATCCGGATGAATAAAGGCTTGAAAAATGGCGTCTACATCTATCATGGGCTCCTCACAAACAAAGCAATCGGCGATTGGTTTTCGCTTCCGCACCAGGACATCAATTTAATTGTGTTTTAGGCCGGCGAAACGTACATTTGCAAAAAAATCACATGAAGTTCAAATACAGGCTCGGCTACTACCTGGTCGGGTTTTCGATAGGGCTGTTTTTCGTGGCGGCTATCTGGAGCGGAAAAGACACACGCTGCAATTACTTCCCCAACGCGCGCGTGCTGAACGATATCAGGAAAAAACCTTTCTATTATTCGGAAGAAGCATCAAAAGTGCTTGCTGAAAAATGGATTGATACGGTCGACATCAAAAACACCATGAAATATGGGGATGTCGATTTCGACCTGAGCAACAAGCCCTTCCAGGGAGGTAAACTTTACACGATCGAAGGAAAGACGATGAAACAGGTTCCATTGGAGTTGCAGGTCGTTAATTATCCAAACCGGGCGCTGTTGGTTTCGATCGAAAAAAAATAGCTAATGACGCGCCATCATGAAAGCTATATATATTCCTGCCAGAACGCCAATAAAGACCAGTCCCGCGACGCTAAGCACAAATAGTATAAGAATTCTAAGCAGAATTTTGGAAATGCCATGCCCACGATACAGACCAATGTAAAGCCATAAAAATGCCCCAAGCATCACGATGTATGTCAGAACGGTAGGCTTAACGTAAAATGCCTCCGGATCGTTTCTGAGAAGGTATTGAAGGGGAATTATTAAAACGATATTACAGATGAGTATAAGTGACTGATAATAGCAATTGATAACGAAATTTTCGCAATAATTATAGCCCCATTTTCTGAAAGCAAGCCAGGTAAAAATTGAGATGAGCGGGATGGTTAACAATGTTATGAACGAATAATACTTCATTATAACGCCCACGATATCGATTAAGGCAACGGATATCTGACGCTCCATTTCATTTCCGGGCGTATGCAGCGCAAAATATTCAGCGTAAATCTTTCTTAAATCAAACAAGGAAGTCGACAGAAACACCGAAATCCCCGAAAGCACAAACAGCAAAAGCACAGGTTTGTAATGCCCAACACGATTGCCCTCAAGGAATTCGCGGACCGTCCGCCCGGGATCTTTCACCAAATGTTTCAGCGTGTAAAAAAATCCCTTATTGGTGTGAAGCAATGTATACTGAAGCTCTTCCTTTAAATACATCGCATCGATCCGCCGTGCTTTCTTCTGTCCGCAGTGCGAGCAATAATTGACAGGAATAAGCTCCGTACATTTTTTACATATCTCGCTCATATTGAAAAGGATTTGGATTTAAAAATATTTATTTCACGGAAACGGGAAAATAATTTTGAATAAAATTGCACAAATAAAAAATCACCGTATTTTTGCGCCACGGGCGATTAGCTCAGCTGGTTCAGAGCACTACCTCGACAAGGTAGGGGTCACTGGTTCGAACCCAGTATCGCCCACCAAAATCCTCATACGAAAGTGTGGGGATTTTTTATTTAAGATTGATGATTTAAGATTTAAGATTTAAGAGTCCGCATAATCCTGCAAAATGTACTGATAATATTGTAATGAACTGATGGCGATAAAGTTGAAACTTTAAATAAAAAATGCCTGAGGGACCGTCTATTGTAATCCTAAAGCACGAAGTTTCGGAGTTCATTGGAAAAACCGTCGTCGCCGTTGACGGGAATACGAAAACTGACAAGGAGCGCCTCGTCGGGCAAACCATTACCGACTTTAAAAGTTGGGGCAAGCATTTCCTGATTTGCTTTCCCGAATTTATCGTGCGGATCCATTTTTTGCTTTTCGGCACATACCGCGTCAATGAGCGAAAGGAGTCGGCCCCGCGGTTACGGTTGGAGTTCGACAAAGGTGAGATCGGTTTTTATGCATGTTCCGTCCAGTTTCTTGAAGGAATCGCCGAGGCGCATTATGATTTTTCCGCAGATGTCATGAATGACGACTGGAATCCAAAGGCAGCAATTAAAAAGCTGTCGATCAAACCAAGTCAATTGATCTGCGATGCACTGCTTGAACAGGACATCTTCGCCGGTGTCGGCAACATCATCAAGAATGAAGTCCTTTACCGCGTGAAAGTACATCCGGAATCAGCGGTTGGAACGATCCCAAAGAGGAAGATCAGCGAGATTGTCGATGAAGCCAGAATCTACAGTTTCCAATTCCTCGAATGGAAGAAAAACTACGAACTCAAAAAACACTGGTTCGCACATGCAAAGAAAATGTGTGTGCGATGCGAATTGCCATTGATCAAGAAAATCACCGGTCAAAAGAGACGACGCAGTTTTTATTGCGAGAACTGCCAGAAAAAATATCCAAAAAGATGAAAAGCATTCACATTGGCACTTCAGGTTATACCAATTTCCGATGGCAGGGAATCTTTTATCCGGCCGACATCCCTAGAAGCAAATGGTTCGAATATTATACCACGCATTTTGACTCGTTTGAAATCAATTCGACATTTTACAAATTTCCCACTGTAAGAACGCTGAGAAGCTGGTATCGTAAAAGCCCGGACAATTTTATATTCGCAGTCAAAGCACCCAAGATCATCACCCATATTAAGAGGTTTGCCGACTGCTCAGAGCTGATCGATCAGTTCTGCATGATATGCCGGGATGGACTTGGTGATAAATTAGGCCCGATACTTTTTCAATTTCCGCCTTCATTCCGATACAGCGAGGAAAATCTTGCGCTGATAACAGCGCATTTAAACACTTCATTTAAAAATGTACTCGAATTCAGGAATAATGGCTGGTGGAACAACCCGGTTTTTGACACGCTTTCACAGAATAATATCTCGTTCGCATCAGTGAGTTACCCGAACATCCCGGATCAGATCATCGACAATCGCGAAGTCAATTATATCCGGCTGCACGGTGTACCCCAACTATTTTACTCAGAATACGGAGCGGAATTCATACGAAACCTTAAGATGCAGATTTTAAAACTAAAAGCTGCCGAAACATTTATCTTTTTCAATAATACCGCTTCAGCGGCAGGCATCACAGATGCTTTATTGCTTAAAGAAATTATAGCGAATTATGTTATGAATGTCTAAAAATCCTTCCGATTGTCAGATTTTATCAAAGAAATCTTATAAATTTAAGTAAGCTTCGCAAAACGATCCATTATGGATAAGAATTACAATCAACCTGAGATCTGGGCCGGGATCGAGTGTACCATCAACAGGCTTTCGTCCGGATATATTGATCAGTTGGAATTAAGCGGGCATTACCGTCGTGAAGATGACATTGATGCGATCGCCTCACTTGGAATCAAAGCGCTCCGCTACCCTATCCTTTGGGAAAAACATCAGCCGGAAAATACCGTCAAACCTGATTTCACAGAAACTGAAAAACGTCTGCATCGGATCAGGAACTTGGGGATCAAACCAATTGCCGGGCTTGTCCATCATGGATCGGGGCCCGCATTCACCAGTCTGCTCGATCCCGAATTCCCACATCTGCTTGCCGGTTATGCGCGCGAAGTAGCTGCGAAGTTCCCCTGGATCGAAATGTATACGCCGGTAAACGAACCACTAACAACTGCACGGTTTTCAGGATTGTACGGACTCTGGTATCCGCATGAAAAGAACGACGTAAGCTTTGCGAAGATGCTGCTGCACCAGCTGAAAGGTACTGTCCTTTCGATGATGGAAATCAGGAAGATCAATCCTCAGGCGAAGCTGGTCCAGACTGAAGATCTCGGAAAAACATACAGCACTCCGCTTTTGATATACCAGGCCGAATGGGAAAACCACCGTCGCTGGCTGACCTGGGACATTCTTTGCGGACGATTGAACGAAAACCATAAATTCTGGGACCATTTCATCCGTTTGGGTATCGAACCGGCCGAACTGCGATTCTTTGTTGAAAACCCTTGTACACCGGATATTATAGGCGTAAACCACTATGTTACGTCTGAGCGTTACCTCGACCAGAATATGCGCAAATATCCAAAACATGCGCGTGGCGGTAATACCATTCACAACTATGCGGATGTCGAAGCGGTCCGCGTAAGGTTAAAAGTCCCATCAGGATTTAAAGTTATTGTAAAAGAACTGTGGAAACGGTACAGGATACCAATTGCGGTCACCGAGGCGCATTTGCACTGCTCACGTGAGGAACAGATGAAATGGTTCCTCGAAATATACAATTCGTCCCGTGAACTGGCGCGCAGCGGAATCGATCTTCGCGCGGTCACAGCATGGAGCATCCTTGGAGCTTACGGCTGGAACAAGCTTCTGACAGTGCCGAACGGAGATTATGAGCGCGGCGCATTCGATGTCAGCTCCGGCGAACGGAGGCCCACGGCAATGGCGGCAATGATCCGCGAGATTGC
>CBDUBP010000154.1:0-6340 GCA_965365415.1 uncultured bacterium
AGAGAATTTCCAGATGCGGAACACGCATAAAACGATTGCGGAGTCGATCGTGACGTTAAATGAAATCCTGGAAATTGCCGATAAATCGAATAAGGAGGTCGTTGCATACTTGTCGATGGGTTTTGGAAATCCTTATGGAGATCCGTGGAATGTAGATATAGTGGGCGAGTGGACAGAGAAGCTTTGCGTGATGGGCGTCAAAATTTTGTCGTTGTCGGATACGATCGGAAGTTCCACACCTGATGTAATAGATTATTTATTTTCGAATCTGATCCCGAAATTTCCCCAGGTCGAGTTTGGCGCGCACCTTCATACGACGCCTGACAAATGGTTTGAAAAGATCGATTCGGCGTACAAAGCAGGCTGCCGCCGGTTTGACGGTGCGATCCAGGGTTTCGGCGGATGCCCGATGGCAAAAGATGAGCTCACGGGGAATATGCCGACGGAAAAACTGTTGTCGTATTTTACAACGGTAAAGGAAGAAACCGGATTGAGCCCGATGAGTTTTGAGAGCGCCTACAACGAGGCTACCAAGATTTTTACTTCCTACCACTAAGCAGCCCGGACAGAAGAGTAAAGGCATAAGAAAAAACTTTAGATTTTTGCCGGCACGGTTAAGCGACCGGCGGAAGCTTGAGCGAGCCGCATCAAAAACAAAGTTTTGCGAAATGACTTGAAACGGATGGCCGGAAGTTGCTGCACTAATGAATTTAAGATTTTAGATTTTTAGATTTTTAGATTTTAGATTTAGAGGTGACAAACGGCTGCTCCAAAGATTCTGCATCATCGAAAATTTATCCGTATATTTGCTTGCAATTTAACGCTAAGCTAAGTTGCAATGACCGCACACAACTCCAAGATCATCGGCGAAGGTTTGACTTACGATGACGTCCTGCTGGTTCCAAATTATTCGGAGGTTTTGCCTCGTGAAGTCAGCATAAAAACACGATTTTCCAGAAATATTTCCCTTAACGTACCGATCGTATCCGCAGCGATGGACACTGTCACCGAAAGCGCAATGGCGATCGCGATGGCGCAGGAAGGCGGCATCGGTGTGCTTCATAAGAACATGTCCATTGAACAACAGGCCGCGGAGGTAAGGCGCGTGAAAAGGGCCGAATCGGGGATGATCATCGATCCGGTGACCCTTCCTGAAACGGCCAATGTCGCGGATGCAAAAAATGCGATGCGTGAATACGGGATTGGCGGAATCCCGATTATTGGGAATGACCGTCAGCTAAAAGGCATCGTGACGAACCGCGATTTGCGCTTTGAGAAAGACGGTGCGCGCGCGATTTCGGAAGTAATGACCTCGCGTAATCTTGTGACTGTTGCCGAAGGAACGTCATTATCGGAGGCTGAGGTTATTCTTCAGGGACAAAAGATCGAGAAGCTTCCGGTTGTTGATGCGAGCAATAAACTTGTCGGGCTGATCACATTCCGCGATATCACGAAACTTACACAAAAGCCGATTGCCAATAAGGATTCTTATGGACGGCTTCGTGTTGCGGCTGCGGTCGGCGTGACTGCCGATGTGGTTGAGCGCACCGAAGCGTTGGTCAATGCGGGCATTGATGCTATCGTGATCGATACTGCGCACGGACATACGAAAGGCGTTGTTGATGCCTTGAAAAAAGTTAAAGCTAAATTCCCCGATCTTGATGTGGTTGTGGGGAACATTGCGACAGCCGAGGCTGCAAAATATCTTGTTGAGAGCGGTGCCGACGGCGTGAAAGTCGGAATTGGGCCCGGTTCCATCTGTACAACGCGTGTCGTTGCAGGTGTCGGATTTCCTCAGTTTTCCGCCGTACTCGAAGTTGCGGCGGCGATTAAAGGTTCGGGAGTTCCGGTTATCGCCGATGGCGGAATCAGATATACCGGGGATATTCCTAAAGCGATCGCTGCGGGAGCCGACTGTGTGATGCTTGGATCTTTGCTGGCCGGAACGATGGAGTCGCCGGGTGAGACGATCATTTTTGAGGGACGGAAGTTTAAATCGTACCGCGGCATGGGCTCGGTGGAAGCGATGACGGAAGGCTCAAAGGATCGTTATTTCCAGGATGTCGAGGATGACGTGAAAAAGCTGGTCCCGGAAGGAATTGTCGGCCGCGTGCCTTATAAAGGTGAGCTTAATGAAAGCATGCAGCAGTTCATCGGCGGACTCCGCGCAGGAATGGGTTATTGCGGATCAAAAGATGTCGAAACGCTGCAGAATACAGGACGCTTTGTCAGGATAACGGCAAGCGGAATCAATGAAAGCCATCCGCATAATGTGACGATTACTAAAGAAGCACCGAATTACTCGAGGTAGGAGATGATTTGATGATTTGTTTATTTGTTTATTCGGATCCAAATAAACAAATCCCCAAATAAACGCATCAACTTTTTAAAACTATTCCTTCATTAACGTGGAAAGTTTCCGGCGGTCACCTACGACCCATAGAATATCGCCTTCCTGGAGAACTTCGTGCGAGTCTGGATTGAGGATGCGTTTGCCACGGCGCTCAAGTCCTACGACAAGGCCGTTTGTTTTTTCGCGGATCTGGGACTGGCGGATGCTTTTTCCAATAAATTCCTGGTTTTTCAGTTCCATTTGCTCAAGGACGATCTCCGCATCCTTCTTGTTTGGTGTGGGTTCAATTTCATTTTCGTGAAGGAATTGCGTAAAACTGCGGACCTGCGAGTCGGTTCCGATCACGCAAATCTCGTCGGCAGGGAAAAGCCGCTCGTTCCGGCTGGGAATGTTTATCGTGATCTCGCCGCGTTTTATAAAAGCGATATTGATTCCAAGCTGCTCCCGTAATCGCAATTCTTCCAGTGTCTTACCGACCAGATTTGATTCAGTGCCGATATCGAAAAGTGCCATATGGCCATCCCAAGGGGTCAGATCGCTGCGGCGTCGTTTTGCTTTAATGATCTCCCGCGCATTAAGATTCCGCAAAAAATGGTTTTCGATCTTATGGTATTGCGCATTTAATTTCTTCGGGAATATGATGTAGATGACCACCGAAGCGATCAATGCAATAAATGCGACGGAAGGCGAGAAGAAATTGTTTAGTAAGAAACCTATATAGAAAAGCGTCAGGACGAAGCGGAACAGGATCATCATGATGATCGGCCCGCGGTATTTGCGCTCCTGAAAAAGTATTTCCACTTCTTTGACAGCCACGCGCCGAAGTGACAGTGCCCAAAGAAAGGGTGAAATGACAAACAGGGTAATTACCGCGCCGAGCATATTGCCGTATCTGACTTCCGAAACAAGCGGCAACATGTATTCGGCCGAAAGCAGGATCACCGCAACAATGATTACCGAATGAACGACAATCTGCAGCAGAAAGGCGCGGATCGCAATCTGCCAGGTCGTCGCGGATCGGATCGCCTGCGTATTGGCACTGTATCGTTCGATCGACTTTGTCCATTTCCTTGGCAGTTTTCGTGATAGGAATTCCGAAAACTGTGTCGACCAGCGGATCATGTATGGGGTTGTAAAAGTTGTCAGGGCCGATACTGCAACCACAACCGGGTATACATAATTTCCAATCACGTTAAGAGATACACCCATCGTTGCGATAATAAAGGAAAATTCGCCGATCTGCGACAAACTCATACCGGTCTGCACCGATTGTTTTAAAGGCTGTCCTGACAAAAGAGCGCCGCATGTAGATAACAACGACTGTCCGAATATCACGGCGGCAGTCAGGATCAATACCGGAAATGCATGCTCTATCAGCGATTCAGGATTGATCAGCATTCCGACCGACACGAAAAACACTGCGGCAAACAGATTTTTGACTGGCTTTACAAGTTGTTCAATATGTTCTGCCTGCGTCGTTTCGGCAATGATGGAACCCATTACGAATGCGCCCAGTGCAGGCGAGAATCCTACATTCACAGCTAAGATTACCATCATCAGGCATAAGGCAAGCGAAATGATCAGCAGCATCTCGTCGCTGAGCAGACTTTTCGCTCCCTTAAGAAGCGTCGGGACAAAAAATATCCCGCCCACAAACCATAATGTCAGAAAAAAAATCAGCTTAAACAGCGATTCGAATATTCCCGCACCCGAAAATTGCTGTGTCACGGCCGCAGTCGATAAAAGCACCATCATCAAGATAGCCAGGATATCCTGCACGATCAGTGCGCCGAGCACATTTCCGGCGAATTGCTGGCCTTTGACGGCAAGTTCCTCAAAAGATTTCAGGATGATGGTCGTCGAAGAAATAGAGATGATCACGCCCAGGAAAATACTGTCCATCCTCGACCATCCCATGAGCTGGCCGATAAAAAAACCAAGCAGCACCATTCCCAAAATTTGCGTCACCGCAGTTATTGAGGCTGTCCCGCCAACTTTGAGGAGTTTCTTAAAACTGAATTCAAGGCCCAGGCTGAACAGAAGGAATATGACACCTATTTCAGCCCAAACCTCCACGCTTTTAATGTCTTTTACGGATGGGAAAAAATCGAAGTGGTTTCCGGCGAGGAATCCCGCGATCAAATAACCCAAAACCACGGGCTGTTTTATTTTTTTAAATAATAAGATCGCAACCCCCGCGGTCATCAGGATCAGTCCAAGGTCGCTGATGAGCGGTTCAAGATGCTGTGCGATATGTGCGGCCCGGCTTGGCATTTTTTAAGGAGCTTTATCCGGCTTTCCGCTGTATCTTTTTCCAAACCTCACAGGTTTTAAAAACCTGTGAGGTTTAAAAAAGGATGCCGCTTCAATCCGGGCTAGGGTTCTGAACTTACTATTAAATTCCCGTGTAATTTGCGGGCGTTATCTGCATCAGTTCGTTTTTAACTGACTGATCCAGATCAAGCGTTGCAATGAAATCCCAAATTGAATCCCTGTCGACCGGCTTGTTTGTCCTTGTCAGCCCTTTCAGCGCTTCATAAGGATTCGGATATCCTTCCCGGCGCAGGATCGTTTGGATGGCTTCGGCAACGACCGCCCAGTTGTTTTCGAGGTCGGCAGCGAATTTATCCGCGTTCAGCAACAATTTGCCAAGGCCTTTCAGCGTCGCCTCAAACCCGATCAGCGTGTGCCCGATCGGAACACCGATATTTCGCAATACGGTGCTGTCGGTAAGGTCGCGCTGGAGCCGGGAAACCGGAAGCTTGGACGACAGATGTTCGAAGATGGCATTGGCAATTCCGAGGTTGCCTTCGGAGTTCTCGAAATCGATCGGGTTGACTTTATGCGGCATCGCCGATGAGCCGATCTCGCCTTCCTTGATCTTTTGCTTGAAATAATCCATCGAAACATAGGTCCAGATATCGCGGTCGAGATCGATGACGATCGTATTGATGCGCTTAAGTGCGTCGAAAAATGCCGCAAAATGATCGTAATGTTCGATCTGCGTCGTCGGGAATGAATGATGCAATCCAAGCACGCCTTCGACGAAATCATTTCCAAATTTCCGCCAATCGATTTTGGGATACGCAACATGATGCGCATTGTAATTTCCGGTCGCACCGCCAAATTTCGCGGCAAATGGAATGTTGAACAGCAATCGCATCTGCTCCTCGAGACGTTCGGTAAACACGCTGACCTCTTTCCCCAATCGTGTCGGCGAGGCAGGCTGACCGTGCGTCCGCGCAAGCATTGGAATGTCTTTCCATTCCTCGGACAGCGATTTCAATTTTGAGATCAGGCTGACCAGCAATGGAAGATACACATTCTGGAATGCCTCTTTTGTTGATAATGGAATCGCGGTATTATTGATGTCCTGCGATGTCAGACCGAAATGAATAAACTCCTTGTAACCGGACAGACCTAATTTCTCAAATGCATTTTTGATGAAATATTCGACTGCCTTTACGTCATGGTTTGTGGTGCGCTCGATGTCTTTAATCGCTGTCGCGTCACTCGTCGAGAAATTCTTGTAGATTCCGCGGAGGTCATCGAAAATTCCGCTATTGACTTCTTTAAGCTGCGGCAAAGGTATTTCGCAAAGCATGATAAAATATTCGATCTCAACCTGGACCCGATACCGTATCAGTGCTTCCTCTGAAAAATATTCCGACAATTGAATCGTCTTTTTCCGGTATCGACCGTCGATTGGGGAAATGGCGTTGAGTTCGGTAAGTTCGTGCATTTTGCCTGTTTTTGCGTTGCAAGCAAATATAACCCATCCGACCCAAAAATGAAAGTTCGATCAAGTGATAAACGTCGAATATTTACAGGATTTTTCCCAATTTTTCCTTAAGAATCTGCATCCCGACAGATCCTTTCTCAGGAATGATTTCCAATGGATTTGGCAGGCTGTAAATTGGTGCCGGATTGGGATCGATGTAAAACACCGGAATGATGGGTTTGGTGTAATCCATCAGGCTGGCGGCC
>CBDUBP010000155.1:0-6324 GCA_965365415.1 uncultured bacterium
ATGCATATGAAGTTACCAAGATCGTGACGGCTTGTCCGCATTGTTTCAATACGATCGGGAATGAATATCCTGAACTGGGCGGCAAATATGAAGTGATCCATCATACGCAATTGATCAAATCGTTGCTTGATGACGGGCGTTTAAAAGTTGAGGGTGGCCAATTCAAGGGAAAACGAATCACCTTCCACGATCCGTGTTATCTCGGCCGGGCGAACAACGTTTATGAAGCGCCTCGAGATGTGATCCAGAAACTCGATGCGGAACTTGTCGAGATGAAACGTTCAAGGTCGAAAGGACTATGCTGTGGAGCCGGCGGCGCACAAATGTTCAAGGAGCCGGAACCGGGATTTAAAGACATCAATGTTGAAAGAACCGAGGAGGCTATTTCGCTCGAACCTCAAATCATTGCAGCGGCATGCCCGTTCTGCAATACGATGCTTACCGACGGCGTTAAAAACAAGGAACGTGAAGCTGATATCAAAGTCATGGATATTGCCGAATTAATCGCTAACGCACAGGATATATGAAAAAATTAATACTATTTGCGTTGGCATTCGGAGCCGTATCCGCGCAGTCACAGGATGTCTTCGATACGATGGCGCTCGAAACATGCAATTGCATCAAAAGCAAACGGCCGTCACTTGAAACCACATCTTCTGAAGAGCTTAAAGCCGATTATTTGAACTGTTTCCTGACGAGTTATTCGGCGAATGCAGATGCGATCAGTAAGGTCGAATCGGTAAATCTGCAGGATCAGACACAGATGGAACGATTTGGAGAACAGGTAGCGATGAAAATGCTGACACACTGTCCGGACTACCTGATCGCGCTCGGAACCGCGTTCGAGGAAGAAGAACAAGCTGAAATTGTGGAAGAATCACGATATTTTACTGTCGATGGCGAAATCTCGGACATTAAAACCGAGCAGTTCGTGACGATAATCGTAAAAGACCAGTTCTCGAAAACGCACAATCTGCTGTTCATGGATTATTTTGATTCAGCTGCACTTTATACCGACAGCAAGATCAAAAAGAAAGATAAGATTTCGGTAACATACTCCGAAGTCGAAATGTATGACCCAAAACTGAAGGAATTCCGGTATTTCAAAGTGATTGCCGGACTGGAAAAGAAATGATATGAATGTACCGTTTGAAAACATGCCGCCTGAGTCGAAGATCTGGATCTACCAATCCGATCGCAAATTTTCCGATGCCGAAGTTGAAGAGATCGAATCGGCACTAACCGAATTTACAAATTCGTGGATGGCCCACGGAGCAGCTCTTGAAACCGCGTTCCTTGTAAAATATGGCCGATTCATCATCCTGGCTGTCAACAATGAATCGCATCAGGCTTCCGGATGCTCGATTGATGAATCGGTCAGGTTTATCCAAAGCCTTGAAGAAAAATACAATGTGAGCTTACTGGATAAGATGAATGTCACTTATCGGCTCGGAGAACACATTGCACACAAGCCACTTACAGATTTCAAGCGGATGGCCAAAGATAAGGCCGTCTCACCAAATACAATAGTTTTCAATAACCTCGTTAATACAGTAGGCGAGTGGAACGACTACTGGGAAGTTCCCGCCCACGAAAGCTGGCACAGCCGATTTTTTTAAATCATCGAGATGAGATATTGCATTGTATTTTTCCTTTTAATAAGCCAACTTACAACTGCGCAGTTCAGGAACATCGATCCGCCTTATTCGCGGATGAAAGAATCTGCGTGGGTTGACAGCCTGTACAACAAAATGACGTTCGAAGAGCGCGTCGGACAGCTGTTCATGGTGGCCGCATATTCCAATAAGGACAGCGTGCATACGAATTCGATCGAGAAATTGATCCGTGACTACAAAATAGGCGGATTGATCTTCTTTCAGGGCGGCCCGGTCCGTCAGGCAAAATTGACCAACCGTTATCAGGCTGCCTCGAAGGTTCCTTTATTCATTGGTATCGATGCTGAATGGGGGCTTGCCATGCGGCTTGATTCGGTCGGCAGATTTCCGTGGAACATGACGCTTGGCGCAATCCAGGATCTCAGACTGATAGAACGTGTCGGAGTTGAATATGGCAAGCAAAGCCGCAGGCTCGGTATCAATTTCAATTTTGCGCCCGTTCTCGATATCAACACCAACCCTAGAAACCCGATTATTGGAAACCGCTCGTTTGGCGAGGATAAGATCAATGTTACCAACCGTGCGCTCGCATTGATGAAAGGCGTGCAAAGCCAGGGCGTTTTTGCCACCGGAAAGCATTTCCCGGGACACGGCGATACCGAAACCGACTCGCATCATACACTGCCTTCGATCAATTTTTCAAAAGAACGAATCGACCAGGTTGAATTCTATCCATATAAAAAGCTGTTTGACGAAGGCCTTGCATCGGTCATGGTTGCGCATCTGAATGTGCCAAGCCTGGAGTCGCGCGAGAATTATCCTTCGTCGATATCGTATAATGTCGTAACGAACATTCTTCAGAAGGAGCTTGGATTTGACGGACTCATATTCACCGATGCGCTGAACATGAAAGGCGCGGCTGATTTCATGAAACCCGGCGAGATCGATCTTGAAGCGCTGATGGCCGGAAACGACGTTCTGCTTTTCGCCGAAAATGTTCCGTGGGCCGTTGAGAAAATCTGTGTCGCTTATCAGGATTCAATATTGACTGAAGACAGATTGGCGCATTCGGTTAAAAAGATATTGAAATATAAATATCGAGCCGGACTCGACATGTATAGGCCGATCGATCTCAAGAATCTATACCAGGATCTGAATCCGCATTCAAGTGATGCACTTCAATATGAGCTTTATGAAAATGCCGTGACAACACTGAGGAATTCGGAAGAAATTGTGCCAATAAAAAAGTTCGATGACGAAAGGATCGCGTATGTCAAATTGGGCGACGATAATCACAAGCCATTTCTACAAACACTTCAGAAGTATACCGAAGTCACTGAAGTGCAGGAAGACGATATCGACAGCCTGCTGGTTCGGTTAAAGCCTTTCACGAAAGTCATTGTCGGTTTTCACAAAGCCGACGGTGCGTGGAAAAATCATGAATTCAAGGCGGCAGAACTGGCCAGGCTCGATTCGATTGCGAAATATCACAAGGTCATCGTCGATATTTTTGCAAAACCCTATGCGATGCTGCCGATCAAAAACTTCAATAACATTGAAGGATTGGTGATGTCGTATCAGAACTCGGATGTCGCGCAGATTGTGTCGGCCGAAGTCATTTTTGGCGCGGTCGATACGAAAGGAAAACTTCCGGTTTCGATCAGCAATGTTTTTGATGTCAATTACGGATTAAAAACGACAAAACTCAACCGGCTTGGATTCGGTCTCGCGGATAATGTCGGCATGAGCCAGACCATCCTCAACCGTATCGACCAGGTCGCGAAGAAAGCAATCGATGCGAAAATGACTCCCGGCGTGCAGATTCTTGTTGCGCGAAAGGGAAAAGTCGTTTACCAGAAATCTTTTGGCACGCATACTTACGAAGCGAGTGCGATCAAAGTGACCAACACCGACCTGTATGATGTTGCGTCAATCACAAAAATGGTTTCGACACTGCCAAACGTAATGAAACTTTACGATGCCGGACGTGTCAAGATGGACACGAAGCTTGGCGACATGCTTCCTTCATTATTTGAAAATACTGATAAGGAAAACATTGAGTTCAAGGAATTGATGTCGCATTATGCGAGGCTGCAGGCATGGATCCCGTTTTATAAAGAGACACTCGATTCGGTGGGAATGCCAAGTGTCGAATACTATCGCAAGATGTATGATCCGAAATTCTCGGTTCAGGTGGCCGAAAACCTTTATTTGAGGAATGATTACCGCGATACGATCCTCAAAGCAATTGCAACGAGCAAATTGCTTCCCAAAAAAGAATATAAATACAGCGATTTTACTTTTATCATCCTGAAGGAATATCTTGAGAAAACTACCGGCCGTTCCCTGGACAGTCTGAGCTATTCGAATTTCTACAAGTCGCTTGGGATGAACAATACGCTTTATAATCCGTTGCTGAAGTACGATATGAGCCAGATTCCACCGACTGAAGACGACAATTATTTCCGTCATCAAACAGTTCACGGATATGTTCATGATATGGAGGCGGCGATGGAAGGCGGAGTAGGCGGGCATGCAGGAATTTTCTCAAATGCGATGGATATCGCCAAGATCATGCAGATGTATCTACAAAAGGGAAAATACGGCGGGCAGCGATATTTTTCAGAGGAAACTTTTGAAGCGTTCAATACTTGTCATTATTGCAATAAGGGCAATCGCCGCGGACTCGGATTCGACAAGCCGCAGCTTCCGGGACAAGCCGGCCCGACATGCGGATGCGTATCGTCGGAAAGTTTCGGCCACACGGGTTTTACCGGCACCATTGCGTGGGCGGATCCTGAGACCGAAATCGTTTATGTCTTCTTATCAAACCGTACCTATCCGACTTCTGAGGTGAATACTTTGTCGAAGGAGAATATCCGCGAGGACATCCAGAAGATTATCCAGCAGGCCATTATCAAGTAGGCGGCTACTGCAGGTTTGCTTCGCTTTTTTGAGTAAATTCGTAGTCAAATTTTTCAAATGAAAATAGCAATCGTATGCTATCCGACCTTCGGAGGTAGCGGTGTTGTCGCGACTGAACTCGGACTCGAATTGGCGCATCGCGGTCACGAAGTCCACTTTATTACATACAGCCAGCCCGTGAGGCTTGCACTGCTCAATCCAAACGTCCACTATCACGAAGTCAATGTGCCGGAATATCCACTGTTTCATTATCAGCCGTATGAACTGGCACTATCAAGCAAACTTGTCGATACCGTCAAACTTTATAAGATCGATCTTCTCCATGTTCACTACGCGATTCCGCATGCATATGCCGGATATATGGCAAAGCAGATGCTAAAAGATGAAGGGATCGATATTCCGATGGTAACGACGCTCCACGGAACAGATATCACATTGGTTGGAAATCATCCGTTTTACAAGCCTGCAGTAAGTTTCAGCATCAATAAATCGGACGTGGTGACATCGGTATCAAAGAATCTTCGCGAGGAAACTTACAAACTGTTCAATATTACCAACGAGATCCACGTTATACCTAACTTCGTCGAACTGGATAAGAACATTCAGGATCCGCGGATCGCATGCAGAAGATCGGTCATTGCAAATGAAGATGAGCGCATCATCACCCATATCAGTAATTTCAGGAAAGTAAAACGCATTCCCGACATCATCAAGGTCTTTTATAAGATACAGAAAAAGATTCCGGCGCGGCTGATGATGGTAGGCGATGGCCCGGAAAAGGCAAAAGCCGAAAGATTATGCCGTGAATATGGGATTGAAGGAAAGGTAATTTTTCTTGGAAACAGTAATGAAATCGACCGTATTTTAAGTTTAAGTGACCTATTCCTGCTTCCGTCGCAAACGGAAAGTTTCGGCCTTGCAGCATTGGAGGCGATGGCGTGGGGCGTACCCGTGATATCAAGCAATTCTGGCGGATTGCCGGAAGTTAATTTTCACGGTGTTTCCGGATATCTGAGCGATGTGGGCAACATTGATGAAATGGCAGCAAATGCGATCAAAATTTTGGGCGACGATAAAGTGTTGGCTGAATTTAAATCGAACGCGCTTGAAGTAGCAAAACAATTTGATATTAAGAACATACTTCCGATCTACGAGGAACTGTACCGGAAGGCATTGCAAAAATGACTATGAAATACATCCTGACAATACTTTGTGCGATCGGACTGGTTTCGTGCACGTCGACAAAAACCACCACTGCGTCTCGTGAACAGGCGCTTTATGAAGTTTTGACACAACAGCCAAACGGCGGATCGAACATTCAGTTTTACGAGATCATCTCCGAAGAAAAAGAAATCAACATGCTGATGAATGATGAATTTTTAAAGGATAAGATCTCTCCATCAGATGTACAAACTTCAAATTTTGTGATTTTGAACATGGGCGAGAAACGAACAGGCGGCTATTCGATTACGGTCGATAGTGTTCGAGAGATCGATGGCAAGATCCATGTAAAAGTAAAGGAAATCGGTCCCGGTCCTGGTGATCTGGTCACGCAGGCATTTACCTATCCATATGCGATCGTAAAGATCAATTCGAAAAAACCAATCGTGTTTGAATAAAAAAAATCCCGTCAGCGGACGGGATTTTCTTTAGAAAGTAAATCTTATTCCTAAGGCGATATCCGGACCGAAATCATCATCGCGGAATTCGTCGCCAAAATATATTTCCGGCCTGAAATCGAGCGAAAGCTGCAGTGGAATATCGAATACGTATTCGATACCAA
>CBDUBP010000156.1:0-6309 GCA_965365415.1 uncultured bacterium
CTCCAAACTACGTACTGCCTTAATTTCGTATCTTCGCGATCTATGAATGACAATGATATCAAGACGGTAGCGTCTTTACTTGACTCCCCTAAAAAAATTGCAATCATTCCCCACCGAAGCCCGGACGGCGACGCGATGGGTTCGACCTTGGGAATGTACCATTTCCTTTTAAAACTCGGGCATTCGCCGACCGTCATTTCTCCGAACGATTTTCCTGCGAGCCTTGCATGGCTTCCTGCATCTGAAACCGTTATCGTCTACGAAAAGAACAAAGAGGAAGCGACAAAGATCCTTCAGGAGGCCGAAATGGTCTTCATCATGGACTTTAATGCACTGCATCGGACGGGAGAAATGGAACAGCCGCTGTCGAAATTGACGGCTCCATTCGTAATGATCGACCATCATCAGAAACCCGATCAATGCGCCGCGCACATCTATTCGGATACTTCCATCGGTTCCACGTGTGAAATGCTTTATAATTTCATCGGTTATCTCGACAAGAAAAAATACATCGACCGAACCATCGCCACTTGCATTTATACCGGGATGGTTACCGATACAGGTTCATTCAAGTTTGCATCCACGACATCATCGACACACCGGATCGCGGCCGAGCTGATCGACATCGGGATCGATAATGGTGAAATCCACAGCAATCTGTTCGACAACAGTTCATATGACAGCCTGCAACTGCTCGGACAGGCACTTAACAACCTGAAAATCATATCGTCAGGGAAAGTTTCCTACACTTCGCTCTCGCAGGCGGAACTCGATTCATATAATTATGTTAAAGGTGATACTGAGGGAATTGTAAATTATGGTTTGAGTATAAAAGATGTTACATTTACCGCCATTTTTATTGAACACAACGACGAAAACATCATTAAGATCTCGTTCCGTTCAAAAGGAAAATTTGATGTGAACCAATTTGCAAGGAATCATTTTGAAGGCGGAGGCCACATCAATGCAGCCGGTGGAAAATCGAAGCTGACGCTTGCGGAAACCATCGCCAAATTTGAAACTATTGTTGCCCAAATCGAAGTAGAATGAAGTTTTTAAAAATATTTGCCGTTTTGGCCGTTGTCCTATTGACGTATTCATGTTCGCAACAACAACCTGCGCGCCGACCGGTTTCGCACTCCTCGGGAAGTTTCATGCGTGAATCCGCTGAAAGGAACATCAAGCTTGTCGCCGGAGAGGAAGCGAAGATCGATTCGATCATGAAAAGCAACCCGCAAATCAAGTATTTCGCATCCAAAAAAGGTTACTGGTATTATTATGAGGTCAGAAATGACAAGGATACGCTTCGTCCAAAACGCGGCGACATTGCATACTTTGATTATGATGTCAAGGATATCGATGGAAATGTGATCTATTCTGAAGTCCAATTGCGTCCACAGGTGTATCATGTCGACAAGCAGAACATCATGATGGGTCTCCGCGACGGCATCAAGCTGATGCGCAGGAACGAACGCGTCACGTTCCTTTTCCCATCACATATGGGTTATGGTTATCACGGAGACAACAAACGCATCGGCCACAATGAGCCGCTTATCTGCACCGTCACACTGAATGATTTCGAACCGGAACCAAAAACTACAAGCGAATAATTTTTCAATGAAAGATTTCCCTGCAAAACAATCCAGGAGTTTCCTGTTACTGTTCCTGATTCCGTTAATCTTGTTTTCGTGCAAACAGGAAGAACAAAATAACCTGCCTGACGGACTCTACGCGCGGATAGAAACCAATAAAGGTACGATCATCACACAACTGGAATATTCGAAAGTTCCGGTGACCGTCGCCAATTTCGTATCGCTCGCCGAAGGCAAAAACGAATTTGTCGCCGATCGCTTTAAAGGAAAGAATTTTTACGACGGACTCACCTTTCACCGTGTTGTTCCCGAATTCATGATCCAGGGCGGCGATCCCGACGGCAACGGCTCAGGTGGCCCGGGGTATACTTTCATGGATGAGATCACAAACCTTTCGCACGACCGCGAAGGAATACTTTCGATGGCGAACGCAGGTCCGGGAACCAATGGAAGCCAATTTTTTATTACGCATGGTCCAACCCAGAACCTTGACGGCCGCCACACGGTTTTCGGGCATGTCGTCTCGGGAATGGAAACTGTCAACAGCATCGTTGAAGGCGATACGATCGTAAAAATCGAGATCATCCGCAACGGCGAAAATGCAAAACGGTTCGATGCGCCGAAGACATTCCGCGATTATGTCGACAATGAACTGATCCGCCAGAAAAAACAGGCCGCGATCAACGAGGAAAAGAAACGTGCTTACGATGCCAAGTACGAGAAGGTGCTGTCGGATAAAAAGGCGTATTTCGATCAGATCCGCGGCGAGTCGGTGAAAACAAAATCGGGACTTCAGTATAAAATCGTAAAACAGGGAAGCGGAAAAAAACCGGTCGCCGGAACACAGGTTTACGTGCATTACGCCGGTTATCTTGAAGATGGTCATCTGTTCGATACGAGCATGGAAGAAACCGCACGCACTTACGGGATCTTTGATGAACGCAGGCAGGCAACCGTCGGATACAAACCGATCGCACTGGAAGCTGGACGCAAACAGGGAATCATTCCGGGATTTGCAGAAGGTATCGACAAATTGTCGTATGGCGACAAAGCGGTTATATTTGTCCCGCCCGCGCTCGGATATGGCACTCAGGGTGGCGGACCGATTCCGCCGAACGCCAGTCTGATTTTTGAACTTGAATTAATCGAAAAAACGTCAAAATAATAAAAGATGAAGAGAATAACATTGATTCTTGTGCTCGCAGCCTCGATCACCGCATTTGGGCAGGCAAAGAAAAAATCTGAGAAAAAAGTTATTTCCAAGGTCGAAACGCCTTCCGCCGATGATGGCATCTACGCCGAAATCGAAACAACAAAAGGAAAGATCACGCTAAAGCTCGAACACCGGAAAACACCCGTGACCGTCGCCAATTTCGTGTCGCTTGCCGAAGGAAACAATCCGGTTGTGTCCGACCAATACAAAGGAAAGCGCTTTTTCGACGGTTTGAAGTTCCACCGTGTCATCGCCAATTTCATGATCCAGGGCGGCGACCCGCTTGGAAACGGCTCAGGAGATCCCGGCTATAAATTCAAAGATGAGATCACCGATCTAAAGCATTCAAAAGGCGGAATTCTTTCAATGGCCAATTCAGGTCCCGGAACGAACGGCAGCCAGTTTTTCATCACTCATAAGGAAACGCCGTGGCTCGATGGAAAGCATACGGTTTTCGGTGAAGTTACATCGGGAATGGATGTGGTGAATGCTATCGTCCAGAATGACGTGATCAATAAGATTACGATCATCCGAAAAGGATCGGAAGCCAGGAATTTCAATGCTCCGAAAATATTTGGGGACTACTACGCGAATAAAGCCGAAGACGACAAGAAACAGGCGGCCATCGCCGACGAAAACCGACGCAAACAACAGGAAGCCGAAGCTGCAGCAAAAAGGGAATGGGACCTGAAATACGGGCCTGTCAAAGCTGCGAAAGTTTCAAGCCTGGCCGCCATCCGCAAAGGCGCTACGAAAACCGAAAGCGGGCTTGAATATAAGATCGTTCAAAAAGGATCAGGCAAAAAGCCGGTGGACGGAACTCCGGTTTACATCCATTATGCAGGCTATCTTGAAGATGGAACCCTGTTTGACAGCAGCTATGAGGAAGTCAACAAAACTTATGGTAAATACGATGCAACCCGCGGCGCTCAGAAAGGCTATCAGCCGTTCCCGTTCACAGCCGGAAAGAAGGATGGTTTGATTCCCGGATTCATCGAAGCACTCGGGCACATGAACATCGGCGACAAAGCGGTCGTATTCATCCCGGCTAATCTTGGGTATGGCGCACGCGGTGCCGGACATGTCATCCCGCCGAATTCAAACATCATTTTCGAAATCGAGCTTTTGGATCAAATGCCGAAGTAAGTTGATGCGTTTATTTGTTTATTTGGCCACGCAATCAACAAATCATCATAAAAAAAGACCTTTTTCAAGGTCTTTTTTTTATTGATGCTTCCAGTCAAATTCGTCGTCGTCGGTGATGATCGCGCCGGCTTCCACTTTTACGATCTCTCCAAACTCGGATTCCAGTATGACCCACTGTTCTTCATTAAAATGATTGATCGTCATATCGAACTCTTCGACTTCCCAGGTTTTGAAGCCTTTCGGTTTTAGCATCGCCTTGATCTCTTCAACATCTTTCCCAATGATGCGCTGGCCGTACAGTTCAGTTTCGGCATGGCTGCAAATAAGATATCCAAACCGGAAATCTTCTTCTTCGTAAAATGTGATCCGTAATTTTTCGCTGTTGTACAACCAGATCACGTTTTGTTCCTCGTCGGTAAACTCGCGGTTTGGTCTTCCAAGGATTTTCTCAACATCGGCGCGGCGCATGCCAAAAAGCAGCTTTCCGATTCCGTTTTTGGGTGTTAATTCCATATTGATTTTTTATTTTTTTGTGGCGGCTCCCTCATGCTTCGGGACCGGGCTTTCCGCTTTAGTCCCGTCCCGCGCGCGGGATCGGGAGCTGCCGCTTCAATCCCTGCCGCAGCCGCTCGGGATGCATTCGTAAAGATAGTCAATAACCCGCACGAAAAGCTGTACACGAGAAATCCATCCTTGTAAATATTGAAGTGCCTAAACATTTTCGTTATATTTGTTAGAATGCGCTTTTTAAAAAGTACGTCCGCCTATGAACAGCTTTTTCAGAAGACTTCCATTGTTGGCCAAACTGATGCTGATCGGTTTGATTCCTTTTTGCTTCCTGCTTTACCTTACCATCCAGTTCTACAAGGAGAAAACTGAAAAGCTGGCTATTTTTGACGGTTACCGGACATACATCCGACACTCGAACAACATCAACGCATTGATCCAATCGCTGCAGGACGAACGCAAATTCTCGTATGATTATGCGATGACAAGATCCAACCGCGAACAGCTTGTATTGCAGCGGCCGAAAACCGATTCCCTGCTGAAACTTGTAGTGAACAGCAACGATCCCGCACTTACCGGAATCGAGAAATTTGCGCAACTGGACAAACTCCCTGAAATCCGCGCGACGATCGACTCGTTCAAAGCTTCGCCGCACAGCATCATGGACCACTATACGCTGTGGGCCGTAAAGCTGAATTTGCTCAATACGATCCCGCCCGCTCAGACGCCATACCTCCAGCCGGTTTACCGAGAACTGATGGCTCAAAAGATCATTTCTGAAATGGTCACCTATCTCGGCGTGATTCGCAGCAATATCTATAATATACTGCATACGCGGGAGCATATCGTCGGAACGCTTATGGGGACACAGGGTGTTTTTTCGATTTATAAGACTTTTGAGGGGGAGCTCGTCGCGAAGGCATCGCCGCAAATCAGGACGGAATATCTTGAAACGGAGAAAAGTACTGCGTTGAATCCCACTATCAGTTACATCGAGGAAACGTTCAAACGATTCGAAATTGACGAAAGCTATACGGCGGCCGAATGGTGGAAAGTCTCCGATGAAGGCACCAAAAGCCTGATCAAACTTCAAAACCAGCTCCGGCAGCGTGTCGAAAATGAAATTTTCAGGCTTTATGATGAAGAAAAAAATGAGCGAAGCCGAACACTTATATTGCTGATCGTTGCGCTCCTGCTTTCAATTCTGGCATTGTCCTATATTGTGTATATCATCACGTGGACGCTCTACCAATTGCGGGTGGCGGCGGAGCGGCTTGCTGAAGGGCGAAGCGAAATCGATATCCATGTGGATTCGGCCGACGCAATGGGAAGCCTCGCAAAATCCATCCAGCGCATAGACAGCAGCAACCGCGCGATGGCGATTGCAGCCGCCGAGATCGGAAAAGGAAATTTTGAAACCAATATACAACCCCGAAGCAAGGAGGACATCCTTGGCAATGCGATCCTCAAAATGAAGTCGGATCTTGAACAATACAGCCACCGGATGGAATCATTGGTCCGCAACCGTACGGAGGAACTGGCACGCTCGAACGAAGATTTACAGCAGTTTGCGCATGTCGCATCCCACGATCTGAAAGAACCTTTGCGTAAGATCGCCACCTTTAGCAATATTCTGAGCGAGACGCACAAAGATCTATTTTCGGACCGGGGAAAGATCTATCTTGAAAAAATCGAGTCGGCTTCCAAGCGGATGTCGACCATGATTGAAGGTGTCCTCGCCTATTCGACACTGAATGTCCGCGAGCAGCCTTTTGGACGCGTATGCCTTAATGCGGTCCTTGAAGAAGTCGAAAATGATCTCGAACTAGCCATCATCCAAAAAGCCGGAAC
>CBDUBP010000157.1:0-6308 GCA_965365415.1 uncultured bacterium
TCTACGGCTCTATAATAAACTTGTCAACCGCAACATCTTTAAAGCTTCCTTCTCCGGGCGTTTCATGCGCCGAGTAGTCGATGCACTTACATTCATACGTTATCCGGTATAAGTGGCCCGCGTTACCCGTTTCCTCCTGGTTAAATGCAATGCGTCGCATGCTCGTGTAATTGTTTCCCACAGATCCATGCAGCGCACTATTTAATTGTCCTACAGCATTCAGAAAGCTCAATGCGGCTTCGCGGTTATAGGAGCCGTGAAACGTGTCGGCAAAGGTTTCGTAAAACAAATAGCAATCAACCTGCATATTTACGTCCTGAACCTTTTGGCCCATGTCTTTCATATCATTCGACCTGAAAGCGAAAAATATCGCGGGCGATGGAAAGGGGTCTTCTTTTTCCAAAAATCCAACTTGATTCTTCCACAGGTCGGCCCATTTAATGCCGTCGACTTTTGATGTCACCAATTCGGAAAGCTCGACATATAGTGCCGCCGCGAAATCGTGAGTATTTTCCATTTATATGATTTTAAATCGTTGTTCAATTTCCTTTACCAGCCAGCCGTCAAGATCCTGCATTAATGTTTCGCTGTGGCCGATGAACTGACGCTTCGGGATTGTGATTGTCAGTCGGTCTTTTTTTGTAAGTGCCATTGCTTTAAAACGCCCTTCATTTGTGGCGCGATACATAAACCAAAAGTACTTACGCATCTTGGGAGTAATTGCCACGCTGATCACACCGCCCTCGTTGTGAATTTTGCCGTATGGTGAATTGGTTCCCCAGATAATGCGCTGCATCGACCGCTCGACTGTTTTGAGGCTGTTGCGAAGCCCCGCGCTTTTCACAAGCAACGCGCTGCCCGGACGCTGGTCATTCTTTCGCGTTTGCCACGGCTCGAAGGATCTATCAGTAAAGCCCTGTTTTTGAAAGCTGCTCAGATAGAAATTCAATCCGGTTACAGCAGAATAGGATACAACGTCGCGCTTTAGCTTCGCGGCCATTGCCCGCAAGTCCGGAACTTCATCTTCTTTTCGCATTGCCATTTAAAAACTTTTGTATATTTGCCACAGATAGTTCGCGGGTTTCCAAGAACGATTCGGAAATAAGCATCCTTCGGGGTGCTTATTTTTTTATGTCTTTCCGGGAATGCACCGTTACTTTCTTTCTGTCTTTTGAAATGATGATTACCTTCGATATCGTCGGGTAACTTTCATCTTGTTGAAAATTACCTTTCAATTGTTTTAGCAAATCTTCCTCCGCTTTCGGATATTGGTGCAAGTCAAAAACAACCGTTTCGCATTTCTGAATTTCCGCCCTCCGAAGCAAATTACTTAAACGATTTCCTGTCGGGCTTTTTCGATCCGCAATTTTTCCATTGATCAAGTATTCAGGGTTAGGCTCGCCTTTTATAATCATACCGTCAAGATGTGGGCGTAATTGAACCTTCAAGCCCTTATTCTGAGCCATTAATACAGCGACCTTATAGTTTCCAAAAAGCTCGCCTTTGCTTGTATCTGCCCACGGACTTACATCTACCGCCCCGCCGCTTTTTTTGTCTTTAAAAGCTTTGATCACCGGTGCGAATTTTTTGGAATGTTCAAAGATTTCCGCTGTGTGCACACCGCCAATTTCCTTTTCAATTTTGAAGTAATTCTGTTCGTTTGAAAAAATTACCGTGTCCTTACCGACGTTTCCTATAAACTCTTTCGGTACGGTATCATCTTCGAATTTGCCTTTGTCCGGATCTTCTGCGGTCTGCACTACGTAGCAACGGCAGTTCCAGCCATTGGGAGGATAATATTTGCTCCAAAAGTCGTCGTTCATCGGCTTGATGACTCCATGAAGCGCCGAGTGTTCCTGGCGCACACGCCCATCAGCGACGGTCATATATTTAAGATTAGGAAATAACTCGGCGTCTTCCTGATATTCATTCCATTTGCGCGCGTGTTCGGCTGCATTTCGCGCGGTGTTGTACTCGGTTTCGAGATGGTGACGATTGTATTTAGCATTGATTAAATCGACGCGCTCACGGAACTCCTTATGCTGACGCATCCGGTTACCGTCATACAAAGCCTCATTCAGTTCTTCGAGTTCTACTACGGTTTTGGCATGTGAAAATTTGTAAAGGTTGCGGCGCATTTCGAGAACCGCCATATCAGTCCCGACATCTGTTCCAAATTTTGAAAACTCAGATCCGTATCCCTTTTCAGCGGCTTCGGAAAGATCCGCGTAAATCTGATTGTGCAGATCTTGTCTGCTGACTACAACACTGGCCGTTCCAAGATCATCCACGATCTTGTCAATAATTGCATTATATCGACTCAAGTCCAACGCTTCAACAGTCGCGACGGTTTCGGTGTCGCAGCACGAATAACTTGTCTCTAATCGCGTAAAAAAAGCCGTTATTTTGTCTTCAGGTTTTTTTTTTTAGGATCCGGTATTTTTTCAGGATCAGTCGAATTGTCGACTTCTTTTTGTCCGATAATCGGCACACCCGTTTCCTGCTCAACCCAATCCGGATCAATTTGAAAATGGTTGCCTAAGATATTGACGAGTTCGGCAGTTTCTTTTGATGTCCGGATCTCTGAGTTGTCCCATTCAAAGTAATGGTTGGAAAGCCCTGAGTAAACCGATGATATTTTCATTAAACGAGGGAATACCATCGCGTTCATGTAATTTTTTACCATCAATTTATCGGATTCGTAGCGGTCTTTCGCAAGCTTGAATTGAGTTTCAACTGAACCCACAAAACTCTTTTCATCGGTCAAGCCGCTGCCGCCGAGTATGCGTTTTGACATCTCGGAGTTTGCACGCTCGATAAGCGGGTCAAATGCACCCTGAGGGTTGGAGCTTGTGATACTTGGAACCTCAAACTTTTCAGATCCACGGCCAACCATAAAGTGGTTGCTCTTGAAGTTTGTTGCGGCCTCGAAAAGTTGATTAAGCCGGTTATCGTCTTCACGATCGGTGGTAATGAAAAGAGGCGGAACCCCGTATTTTTCCACAAAGTCGAGCCACGACCCCAGACCGAGCTTTTTAGCCAGGACAATCGGTGCAATTTGCGCAAGCATGCCGAGATCCTTATCCTTCCCAACCTGAAGGTAATAATTGGCTACCGCACCCTCTTTATAGAGCCATCCGGATGTATCGCCGGGCGACTTGGTGATGATGCCCTTTTTTGGGTTGAAAAATCCAAGCGGTATTTCATCGACCGTCAAAAGCTCGCCGTTCGCATCAAGGTCAAACATCTCAATAAGTGTCGTTCCTTGAAATCTTGATAGCAGCATCAGCCGGACAAGCTCCTCGTACCACGTGCGCTCGAATAGCCAGGTCAATTCTTCATTTTCGTCGCCAGATTCATTTACGATCTTAAATTTTGACCGCTGGCAATACAAGATCCGCGAGTCGATCACCGATGCAAGGTGGTTGTCAAGCATCAGATTCTCGTATAATGTTCGAAGGCTGCTTCTGTCGGGTTGCTCAGGATCACTCGCGAGCATGATGGCAGTTTTCCAATCGCCGAGCGTTTTAGCCTGCATGGTCATGATTTCGCGCTCGATCTGCGACGAGTAGTTTTTGCCGGTCTTTTTACTTTCGGCAAAGACCATCAGCTTGCGGCCCTCAGCGCCTTTCAAAACTCTATTTTCGATGGCGTTATACGCCCACTTTAATGGATTCATATATAGTAGTCTTTATTGGTAGTGTTACCAAACATTGTATTGCTTACCGCCGCTCCTGAGTCATCAATCGCAACCGGCAGGTCTGAGAGTTTCACAACGCCCGTTGCAAGCTCTTTGAGAGATTTCATTGCCTCGTCATGCATCTCTTTGAAATTTGTCGGAACGTTTCGCGGTGTATTTCGTTTGATCAACCGGTAAAGCACAATTTTAGCAACGATGTCTTTTAAAATCTCGTTTTCGAGCGGATCTTCTTCACTAAAAATTTCCTCGACGTTGTAACGGGTTCCGAGGTAGCTTTTCAGGATCGATATCACGGACTGCTCAATTCGATCAAGAATCGAATCATCGGTCTGGGAACTTTCGTTTATAAAAATCTCCTGCGCGTAGTTCACTAAGAACTCCTTATCGATATACTTCATATCCGCTCGTTTTTTGGTTTCATTCTGCCGGAGCTTACCGGGTTGGTATCACTGCTGTCGCCAAACACGACATATTTTTCGCACTCGTCGGTAACACCTTTTTTCGCATCGGGATAATCGTCTTTTCCTTTGTAGCCCGGTTCGATCCCGTAAAGCTGCCCCATTGCCGCCTGGTGGTCTTTTTTGGCTTTCAGGGTTTCGCTGTAGAAGAATCGGCCATTTTGATAATACGGCTGCAATTGTAACATCCGGTCGTATTTCGCGGCTCGCGGGCGATCCCTTTTTATGATGTTTAAACGGCAGTTAAACAGTTTTTCAGCGTCACGGATTGCGCTCTCCACCGCATCGTTCCAAAACTGCGATTCGAATACCCAATGCACGATAACCGTTTCAGGCAATGACTTTTGAAATTGGCACATATAAGCCAGTGCCGCGCTCATTTTACATTGGCGTACAAAGCAATCAATTTCCCAAAAATCGCGACCATGCAAGCCCTGAACGACCACCGCGTTATAATCCGACGATGGTGTTCCTGAATACGCGACGTCCCAATATCCAAAAATGATCTTAAAGGTGTTGAGCTTTGGCAATTTGCCGTACTGAATATCCTCGGCTTTGAAGATCGTGCCCTCGACGTGAGGTTTATTGTTGTACTCTGCATTTGCCGCGAGCACGCCAATCTCGGCCTCGATTGTTTTAAAATATTCAGGGCCGTATTTCGATTTCCATGTCGGCTCGTAAGTAACCGGGTCGTATGCATTTACCTCATGGACCAGCCAGTCGGGATGCAGCTCCTGCAAAATGGTTTGTACCATCTTTGGCGCGTAGCGGTTATTGGCAAAGATGAAACGCCTGATATCGCCGTCCATCGTCGGTAGTAAATCTCGCTCGATCCAACGGGCCATCTTCAACTGGCGAACTTCGTTTGCATTCAAATCCTTGGTTTCGATATCATCACAGACAATATGCGTCGGTCGCTTACCTTTTACTCGAAGTCCACGCACTGATTGCCCCATACCCAACGCCTGACCAATAAAGCCGCCTTTTGTGATAAAGAAGCCATCTTCCCAACTGCCGGGATTATGTTGATCACCAAAGTCATTCAGGATTTGCGGGTTGCTTTCAAATTCCGCCCGGATATCTTCCAAGAGTTGTTTTGCCCTGTCGGCATTGTTACCGACAAGCACTAAATACACCGGCTCGCCATTGATCCATAACCAAAACGGCAAGATCACGTCATTCAGAACCGATTTAGCCTGGGCACGTCCCCACTGCGCAAAAGCCTTAATGGCTTTATTTCGCTTAACCTTATTTGAAAAGTCAATGTGGAAGTTGGGAACCTCGGACGATGCATAGTGCGGAAAATACCGCTCAACGCAGGCTTTGAGGCTTTTTTTGGCCTCATCGATTGCCGCAGCCTTCTGCTTTTCGGTTTCAAATGGATTGACATTTGAAAACGATCGGGCAAGTTCGAGCTTTTTACGGTACCGTTCTAATGCGGCTTTATCGCTTCTTTTTAGCATTGTGCTTTTTCAGTTCCTCAGGTGTCATCCTGTAAATGGTTTTATCGGCAGTATGCCGCACCTGATTCGTTTGGAAATTGTAGAATAGGCCGGTTATGACGCTCACCCGGTAAATGCCTGGCTGCAACTCTTTTTCTTTCACAATTTGACCTACATAATATCCTGCGCCTTTTTTCAGGAAATACGCGCCGATATTTAAGAAGTATTGTTTTGCAGGTGCCCTATTGATCATAAGGCTCAATATCATTTTTAAGAGGTCTTTCATCCTAATTTGACAGATATGGTGTTTAAGTGTGCTTCCTGAAATTCGATTGTCTTGTAATGGAGATCCTTGTCGAATTGCTCCATATTTTTAAAAATGTCATGCATGACCTCGAGATACGTACCAAGCGCGATTTTGTTTTCGGAGTCCATCCGTTCAAGAGCTTTCGTCTGAATTGCGACCTCCTGCGATATTGACCCGGATTGTGAGCGCAGCGTTGCCACGAGCTCGCGGTCGCCCTTTGCTTTCGCATCTTTAATTTCTTGGGCAATTTCGAGCTGCTGCTCGGTAAGCTCGCTGATCAAATCCTTGATGTTCTGTTCGCGGTTTTGCGAGCTGTTGATATTGGCATCCCGCACTGCCTTCCAATTACCCGCCTTGGCCCAATCACCAACAGTCTTTTCGGCGAGGTTCAATATCTCCGA
>CBDUBP010000158.1:0-6293 GCA_965365415.1 uncultured bacterium
GAACGAAATGATAGTACCGGTTGAATATGAAGATGTTTATGTCGAGAACGACTATTTCATGGTCGTCACAGCAGAACCGCAGCGTAAGTTCGGGATCAGGGAAATTTCGGGAAAAGTCGTTCTTCCGGCCGAATATCAGTGGATCACCGACAGCGACACCTATCAAAGTCCGCTGCTCATTCTGAAAAGGAACGACTCGACGTACAATTTCCTTAACAAAGACAAGAAGCTTGTTTTTACCGCAGACATTTCCGGGTTCAATTACCTGCACGACGGTCTCGGGCTTATCAGTCCGAAGCGGGCAAACAAGCACCACAGGCTTGTAGTACATGATAAAAATGACAAGTCCGGGCTGTTGGACGAAATGACGGGAACGCTGGCAGCTTCAATGAAATATGATGCGATCTTACAGAAATTTGAAACGCGGGAGCATACGTACTTTAAAGTCAGGATCGGGAAGAAATTCGGACTCATCGATGAAGCCGGCAATATCATCATTCCGGTTTCCTATGATGGTCTCAGGATTGATTTCCTTTATCCCGATATGGAAGAACCTGCCCGGTATTCGGTTGTGGTCGCCAAAGGGAAGAAATGGGGAACTGTCGACCTGAAGAATCAGCAGCAGGTTCCTTTTCAATACGATGATTTAAGACGGATTGCGGGAAGTTCGGTTTATAAAGCAAGGAAAGGCAGCAATTACAGCATCATTTCCGGGAACAACCGTGTGATTCATCCGGGGCCGTTTAACGAAGTGGCCAATTTTGAGCATGTCGCCGGAAACCGCGGAGATTATACGCTTCAGGCGCTGACATTTTATAATGGCAAGATGCGCCTCATCGACGGGAATGGTAATTTTCTTTCGCAGCCGGTTCCCATGGAACCACACTGCGGGTATGAGACTTTTGAAGAGCTGAAGCTTGCGCTTATCGCAGCAATGGACGATCCGAAAGATGACAAATTGCGCGATTTTGCAAACAGGATCGCACCGTCCGGACATCTTCTGTTCTATCTCAGGGAAAATCCGCGATCGGGCGCAAGCCTTGAGTATACCGATATCCAGTCGGTCCGGGAAAAATATCTTAGGGATTTACTGGAATTCAAACGGCACCAGTGGCGACGCCAATATGGCTACGACCCGAAGTCGTTGACTCACGTGGCCGACTATACGCATTACCGCGACGGATTCGTGACCAACCTTCGCTATGACGATCACGCTTTTGGCGACACGCGATTTCTGGAGAAGGTGCTGCGAAATTGTTTTAAGGTTAACGGGTTTTGGATCAGCTCGTATTTTTTGAGGAGTGGGTTTTAATTTCTTCTTTAGAAACGCTGAATCGGAGTTCCTGAAAATTCTTCTAAGTGCCGGAATTTTCGAGGGCCTTGATTTGTGGGCCAAATCGAGCTTCCGCGATTCACCGAACACCGACAGAAATTTAGGACGGTGAGGTAAAAGAAGCAAAAGCCTTGATGCCTATTGTACTTCGTTGCGAAGCATCGAATCTTTGCGTCTTAATATGTATTACTGAGGAAAACTTTGTTCCTTCGCGTTAAACTTCATGTTTTAGTGCCTTCACAGCAAGAAATCTTAGCGTCTTTGAGCCTTTGCGGTAAATTCTTTTGCGGCCTTTAATCAGTTATGAACTGTACCCCAGCCGATAAACTGCCCCGCGTTTGTCCATCTTCAAAAACATACTTGCCTGAATATTCAAAATAATTCATGCATTAATTGTCCTTGTTCCAGCGCAGTATTAAATCAAAGAAAAACGTGAAATTCAGCCGATGAAGAAACGTGTGGCTTTGTAAGATTAACGTAGCCGACGGACGGATAATCGTTTTTAAAAAAACGTTACAAACTGTCGAGCAAAACCAAAAACTCTTCCTTTTTGCGGACCGACAGCGGAATGGCCGACTTGTTTTTCATCACGATCGTGTTGCCGCCTTCCGATTTAATGAAATGATCGAAGTAGGCCATATTGATCAAATGCGATTTGTGCGTCCGAAAGAAGTTGTGCGGACTTAACAAGGTTTCGTACTCTTTTAAATTGGTCGAGACGATGAGTTTTGGCGCATTGATGAAATGGAAAGTCGTATAGTTTTTATCCGACTCGCAGTTGATGATGTCCTGGATGTTTACCGAATATATTTTATCGGAGGTTTTAAGCACCAGTTTCTGGAGGTTTTTCGGTCGCTCGAGATTGGTGAACAGATTATGGAGCTTCATGTCGAAGACTTCCTTTTCCAACGCATGTTCGGCTTTTTTGACGGCTTCCTGCAATTCTTTGATGTCCAAAGGCTTTAGCAAATAATCGATGGCTGAAAAACGGAAAGCCCTGATGGCAAAGTCTTCATAACCCGTGATGAAAATCACTTTAAAAGCAATCGGCATCAGCTTTTGCAATAAATCGAAACCCGTCCCGTCGGGCATCTCGACATCGAGAAACACCAGGTCCGGAGTCAGTTGTTTTATCAATTTTATTCCCGAAGCTACCGAATCGGCCTGGCCAATAATGGAAATGTTCGGACAGGCAGCCTTGATTAAGGCGGTATTTTCTCTCCTGATCTTTTCTATGTCGTCTATGACTACGGCTCGTAACATCTTTAGTTTTCGTAAATATAGGGAACCTCAAAAACAACTTTGGCACCTCTGATCACGCCTTCCGGATTGAAAAGGTTATCGGTTTGCACCACAAAATCTTTGTTTTTAGTGTACGTAACGAGTCGTTCCTTGGTGATGGTCATCGCCAGCGACTTGTGGTTGCTGACTTTTTTGTCGGTGTCGAACCCTTTTCCATTGTCGGTGACTTCAAAAAACAGTTTGCTTTCCTTCAGATAGAAATGAACCGAAATTTTTCCATTTTCCACGGTATTGCTCAATCCGTGTTTTATCGCATTCTCGATGAAAGGCTGAGCCAGCATCGGTGGCAGGAAAATCGAATCGGCCTCGATGCTTTCTTCGACCATCACGGTATAACTGAATTTGTTGTCGTAAAGAAGCTGCTGTATCGAAAGGTAATTCTGGATCATTTGTACTTCTTCTTCGAGCGAGATATAATTTTCATTCGAATTTTCGAGGATCTGCCGCGTCAATGTTGAAAATTTCCCGAGATAATCCACGGCTTCGTCGTTCTGTTTGTTGTTGATCAGGCTGCGGATGTTCTGCACCGAATTGAAAATGAAATGCGGGTTCATCTGCGTGATGAGCAGCTTTTGTTTGATCTGATTTTTCTCCAGCACCGTAATGGCCTGTTTCTGTCGTGAGTTGCGGTAGTAGAAATATCCGCCGGCCGAAAACAACACAAGCAGTGAAGACAATCCGAAGAGCAGGTTGTTCTTTTCAGCCGCTTGTTTTTCAGCATCGAGTTTAAGGGCATTGACCCGCTTTCCCTGGGCCAGTTTTTCGTTCAGCTGTTTTTTCTCGAAATCATATACGAGTTGTTGCCGCGCCATTTTGTTTCTTGAAGAATCCAACGCCGCTTTTCTTTGTGCTTCGAGCTTCAGGTCGGACAGTTTCCTGTCTTGGATAATCTTTTGCTGCAGTTCCTTTTTTTCGAAATCGTATTTCAACTGTTGCTGCGCCAATGCATTTTTGGAGGCTTCAACCTTACTGGAATCCTTTAATTTTTCCCTGAATTCCTGTATTTCAAGTGCCCGCTTAAAGTCTTTATTCCCTTTACTGATTTGGAGCAGGAAATTCGACCCCGACTCCTGAAGGTCAATGAATTTATTTTCGGTAGCGATCAAAAACCCTTTTTCCGCGTAAACGCTTGCCTTCGCATAGTCTTCCTTTTCAAGATACAGGCGTCCCAATGCCAGGTTCAGATGCCCCTCCGACATTTTACTCATGGGAGTACCCACCAAATCGAGAAATATTTTTTCGGCTTCGTCGTACAGGTCCTGATCCAGTTTCACCATTCCCAATTTGGTATAAACAAGGCGTTGATTGGTAACATCGCCGGTTTTTTTGCTTAATGCAAGTGATTTTTGATAACTGTCAACGGCTTCGGGAAACATTTTTAATTGTTGGTAGCAATTCCCCATCGAGCCGTAAACGCTGACTTTCATATTGTTCTTTGCATGTTCGGCCATGTCGGGATCGGCATCATAATACCCGATTACCTTTTTATAATAGGTGATGGCCTCCTTGTGATTCGCCTGCTTGGCATAAATATTTGCAAGGGTCGACGTGGCGTAGGCGACCTGGCTGAGATTTTCCTTTTTGTTTTTTTCGTAATATTTCAAGGCTTCAAACAAAACCGATATGGCTTTCTCGGTCTGGTTGGTGCGGTATAAAAACTGGGCCTTTATAATGTATTGGAAGTACATATTGTAATCGTCATCGATTGATCTGTATGCGGCGATTGCCTTATCAACATAAGGCACCGATTGATCCGCCTTACCGTTTACAAATTGTTGGATGGCCACACCCGAGTAATGGGTGGCGAGGTACGATGTCGCCGATTCATATACTTTAGGATTTTTCACTTTCTGGTTTTTCAGCGCCAGTTCTCCCATCCAATTGTTCAGGTAGAAATAATTTGGATTGTTCTGGGTATACTTTGTCTTCATTGTCCTGACAATCGCGCTCATTCGTAAGGTGTCATGCATTTTCGGATTTTGCAAGGCAACTTTTAAGGAATCAATCGTTTTGTCCTGGGAATATGATACTGAAAAAGCGAGGAGGAAACCGCTTAAAACTATTAACCGAGTCATGTGATGCATATAGGGTGTACAATCGGCGGTAAAACTATGAATTTTTTCCGGCTGTCGCATATTGAAAATCAGCGACCGGCGCGGCATCCGTTCATGGAATGTTCAGCCGGAGCATTTCCTTTTGTAAACGTCTGTTGGCAAGGTGTTGCGTTCCTGGCTGTATAAAAAAAGGCGCGAATATCGCGCCTTATGTAATGCTGTTTTATCGGTTATTGTTTCATAAGCCGTTGTTTGAAAACGGTTCCTTCGGCGTTCACTGCCTCGACCAGAGATATTCCCTGATGCAGGTGTGATATGTCGATACTGCTGCTCACATTTCCGGTGACGGATTTCACGCGTGCGCCGGTAAGGTCGTAGATGGTAACGGACAACACGTCCGTTGTAAATAACATCATACGTGCTTTCGGTGGCCTCGTTTTCCGTGTCCGCGAAATCCGGCTTGTTGTCACCGTTCATATCAATAACGGTACGATAATCATGAGCAAGGCGGAATTCATACCAATCGCTCGAAACCGGGATGTTCCACCGAGGGATGAGGTTCACCGAAACATTATTGACAATTATTATAACAGTGACCTAAAAGAAGCAAAGCCTTCCGCTTATCATGGTTTGAAATCTACGTCAATCATTTCCCGACTGACGCGAGCCACGTCGTACAAGAGTGAAAGACACGGGCTGTTACTTTTAATTTCAAATGGCGGCGAGTGGCGATGTACATTTTCTATCAGTTTTAAACATCGCGACGCCGTTTCAGCGGAACTGGATGAAGATGGGAAATACTATCTTAGGCTCTAATATTTAATGTAAATCGATAATATTGTCAGAGAATATTAACAAATATGCTTAACTAAAGAAAATGCTCACTCCAAAAGAAATTCAGGCGAATTACCATAAAATGCAGGATAGTCAGATTATTGATCTTGCAGAAAATCCGCAAGGACTGCGGAAAGATGTCATTCCTGTTCTTGCGGAGGAGATCCGAAGACGCAATTTAGATCCGGAGCTGATTTCATGGGTTGTTGACGTCAACAACGAATATGAAGGTGTTGAACTTGAAAAATTAAGACGGGACATCCGGAAAGCACGCTGCCCGATCTGCAATTCGTCGGGCGGACTGGTGGGATTCAAATACGATAAAGTCACGTCATACATCATTGGATATAATATAAAGCATTATGGATTGCTGGTTTGCAGATCCTGCAGAAAAAGCATCATTCAAAAAAATGTCATTTTTACATTCCTGCTAGGCTGGTGGTCCAGGCACGGATTTCTTGCCGCGCCTGTTTCGATTTTGACTAACCTGTACAATACCGTCTTCCATAGGAAAATCGATGAAAGCGTTATCGGGCATTTCATCAGGAAAAATGTCGGCATTTTACGAAGAATAAAGACTGACCATGAGTTGTCGGAGTATATACGATTTCAGCACAAAATAAAGCAAGATTTATAACCTCGCTCAACAGTTCCCGCCACAAAAAGAGCGGAATATACCAATATGTGAAATATTTGCATTTATTTGCAGCCAACTAATCACATAAAAATGAAAAAACTATTATTCCTTCTTGTGGCGGTGTCCGCCATAA
>CBDUBP010000159.1:0-6289 GCA_965365415.1 uncultured bacterium
TGACGGAATTGCCGCGATGCTGTAAAAGCTGCCGGTAAAATTGATGTGTTCGTATATTTCGTCGGACACGACAAAAATGTTCGGATGCTTTTCAAGTACAACGGCGAGTGATTCAAGCTCTTCCTTGCTGTAGATTGATCCACTTGGATTGCATGGCGAACTGAACATTATCATTTTTGTCCGCGGTGTAATTGCCGCTTGAAGCTGTTCGGCGGTTATTTTAAAGTCGGTTTCAATGCTTGTCGGAACTTCAACAGGAATGCCGTCGCACATTTTTACAATTTCAGAGTAAGATACCCAAAACGGGGCAGGAAGGATGCATTCATCGCCGGGGTTCAATAAAACGTTCGCAACATTGAACAGCGACTGTTTTGCGCCGGTCGATACTACTATTTGTGTCGGTTTATAATCAAGGTCGTTGTCGCGCTTGAATTTTCGGGCGATTGCCTGTTTGAGATCGACGTAGCCATCCACCGGGGTATACTGGCTGTAATTTTCGTCGATCGCTTTTTTTGCGGCATCTTTGATAAAATCAGGAGTCGGAAAATCGGGTTCGCCGAGGCTCAGGCTGATGATGTCTTTTCCCTGGGCTTTTAATTCCCGGGCCATTGCGGCCATTGCGAGGGTTTGTGAAGTGGATAAATTGTTGATCCTGTCGGAAAGAAGTTGATCCATTGTGGTTTGGTTGACTATGCGCCGAGTGCCGGGTTCGTTCCTAATGCTTTCAAATGCTTGAAATGGGCGGCTACAGCACCCCGCATCGTACGGAACTCATGATATGGAAGATTGCATTCGCGTGCGGTCTGCTTTACGATTTCGGCGATCTTGCCATAATGGACGTGGCTGATATTCGGAAAAATATGATGTTCTATCTGGTGGTTAAGGCCGCCGGTAAACCAATTGACGATCTTGTTTTTCGGGGCAAAGTTCGCTGTCGTATATAATTGGTGGATCGCCCAAGTATTCTCGATTTCGCCTTCTTCATTAGGCATTGGGTTGGCAGTTTCCTCAACGACATGTGCAAGCTGGAAAACGATGCTTAGAATCAGTCCGGCAGTGTAATGCATCACGAAAAATCCGATGAGCACTTTCCACCATGCAAGTCCGAGCAAAATGGGAAGAAGTATCCAAATGCAAACGTATATGATCTTTGTGAAGACCAAAACAGTCCAAAGTTTCACGGGGCTTTGCGGCTCACCATAAGAAAGTTTGCGTTTCAGGTAGTTTCGCATTTGCTTAAAATCTGTTGTCAAAGCCCAGTTAAATGTCAGCAGCCCATACAAAAAGACAGAATAATAATGCTGGAATTTATGAAACCTGCGCCATTCAGCCTGTTTGGTAAAGCGAATGATGCGTCCGGCGTCGAGATCCTCGTCATGGCCGTGGATATTCGTATAAGTATGGTGAAGCACATTATGCTGGACCTGCCAGTTGTAAACATTCCCGGCCAAAACGTAAATGGTTCCGCCCATGAATTTGTTGACCCATGATTTTGTAGAGTATGATCCGTGGTTGCCGTCGTGCATGACATTCATTCCGATGCCGGCCATCCCGATTCCCATTACGATGCTTAGCAAAAGCTGAAGCCAGAACGACATTTCGAGGGTGAGTATCAAGAAATAAGGCGTCAGGAAAACCGAAAAAAGGACGATTGCTTTTACGTGGATCTGCCAGTTGCCGGTTTTCTTGAGATTATTCTCTTTAAAGTAATTATTGACACGTGAATTAAGAGTCCTGAAAAATTTCAGGCTGTCATTTTTGGAAAAAGTCGGAATATTATTCTGCATAAATTATGCGTACGTTTTAAAGTTTTCAAAGGTAGCTATTGCCAGACAATGGAAACGAATAAAATTCTTAAAAATTTCACTGCGTGCCGTACTTTTGGAAAAAATTGGCAATGGACGATATCCTGAAATATTTCCCCAATCTGACTGAAATCCAGATTCTGCAGTTCGAAAAACTTCGGCCTTTGTATGCTGACTGGAACTCGAAGATCAATGTTATTTCACGAAAAGATATCGATTCACTGTATACCCGGCATGTTTTGCATTCGCTTGCCATTGCCAAAGTGATCAGCTTTACGCCAGGTTCGTCGATTCTTGATGTAGGAACCGGTGGCGGTTTTCCCGGGATTCCGCTGGCGATCTTATTTCCTGAGGCCGATTTTCATTTGATCGATGTCATCGGCAAAAAAATTACTGTCGTCAAGGCTGTGGCAGAAGCCATCGGGCTCAATAATGTCGTTGCAGAACAGAAGCGCGCCGAAAATGTGTCGCGGAAATACGATTTTGTTGTCAGCCGCGCCGTGACCAATATGCCCGATTTTGTCTCATGGGTGCGTGGCAAGATCAGCGACAAACAGCGGAATGCTTATAAAAACGGGATACTGTATTTGAAAGGCGGCGATCTGTCCGATGAACTGGCCGCTTTCCCGCAAGCAAAGATCTTCGAGATCAAGGATTTTTTCGATGATGAATTCTTTGAGACGAAAAAAGTGGTTTATTTAAAGCTGTAAAAAAGCTCCAAAGTGGCAGAGCTCCAAAGCGCTTGAGTTCCAAAGTAACAGTAATAAAGAAACAACGTTTAGGGAAGACATATTACTCAAGCTCTGTCACTTTGTCTCTTTGGAGCTTTGGCGCTATTGTTTCACCACCTTCTTCACAACACTTCCGTTCTGATGACTGATTCTCATCAGATAAATGCCATCTTCAATATCTAATGGAATCGATAGCTGGCCGATGATATTGTGAGCCGAATCGTAAATAACTTTCCCCGAAAGATCAAAAACCGAGATTTGCGCATTTGTCAGTTCAGTCGAAGATTTGATCACAATCTCATTTGAAATCGGATTTTTCACGTCAATTCCTGCCAGCGGTTGATTTGGTACGGATAACGGATTCAAAATCTCGTTTAGTGCAAATGCAAGATTGGCCGTAGTGAGCGTCACGTGGTTTTCATTCCCGGTCGGTGTGCTGATCGCCGCAAATGGTGTTGCGCCAGTAGCGGGAGCATACCAATCCGCGGAATCTTCCATCGCCAACGCACTTCTTGTAGGGATAAAACTAAAATAATTGATATTCAGGTTTTGAAAAAACTCCGTGAGCATCGCATTGCTTCCCGCAAGGTCGGACAATGATGTCACATCAAATTTTCCGCCCGGAGAAGAATCGAGCCCGTCGGAATCAATTGGAGCTTCCGACATTGCTTCACTCTCATATACTGTTATCCACACGCCAAAGACTTTCACCTGGCCCTGGAAATGGCTGACTTCAGTCATTGTTCCGGCTTCCGGCGTAAAATGCAGGTTAATCACAGCCCGTTGCGAATCGGTGACGTCGAATACATGGTCCATAACTTCCATTCCCGGAGTTCCATTGGTCGAACCGGTTGTGGAACCATTCGCAATCGCAATGTTTCTTGTATTTTGTGGAAATCCCATCGCATCGAGCTCTGCCTGAAAAGCATTTCTGTAATTTGGTTTGCCCGTCGGCAGCGTAATGTCTTGGTCAAATTCAAAATTGCTTCCGCCGTCGAGATGGCCTTCGAACTGGTCGATCAGCATCTGCCGTGATGCCGGGCTTCTAAGCATCGCATCAACGACGACCTGCAATGTGGCATCGCCAAGCGGTCCGTACGCCATATAATTGAAAAGGTGCTGAAAACCAATCGGAATGTTTGCTCCGCGATGTGGTGCATCAAACGACAAAAACAACCTCGTCTCATGATCCATTGAATTCATTTCCATATAACGCAATCCATAGCGTGCGATCAATCCGCCCATGCTTGGGCCGATGACGACGTTTTGTTCCTCACCGGTTTTCAACGCATTGATCGTATTGATCAGTTCAACGAGGATCATCGCATTTCGCTGGATGTAATCCGATCCGCCTAAGATCTGTGTGGTTGTACTTGGTCGGGTGTAATTCGGAAAGTTTAGGATGACTACGTCAAAACCCTGGTTCCGTAAGTCGGTTGCCAAATTCTGGTCGGTGCCATAATTCAGCATGTCGTAGATCATCGGTATCGTCCGCGTATTTGTAGGATCGAAACCGTCGACAAGGATGATCGGCTTGTCAAGCGTTCCATCGATATTGTCATAAAAGATCTCATATTCGCCCTGGCCAACAAATGCCTCGGTCTCGTCGTAACCCTGGAACGGAATCGTGGAATTGATGTTTATCACAGCAGTCGGACTTTGCGCCGGACTTTGTGCAAAACCGGTCAGAGATATGGCAAGAAGTAAAATAGTAATTTTTGATTTCATTGATTGGTGTTTTAGTGCACACCAAAGTACAAAATTTTAATATTCAGCATGATGCAAAAAAAACCGGAGCAATTGTCCGGTTTAGCTGAATTAATTTTTAACGAATCGCCTGATGATCGGACCGCTGTCTGTTTGGATGTTGATCAAGTAATGGCCATCGGACAACATCGAAACATTCACACTGTCGTCGCTTTTTTGCTCAAGCACTTTTTTTGCGGACATATCATAAACTGTCAGCGACCTGATCGGCATCGGCGAAGAAATGGTCAAAACGTCTGATGCAGGATTCGGCATGATTGCGACATCATTGGTCTGGAAATCCGGGGATGATAAAATTGCAGGCGATGCATGCTCAATTCCCGAGATGGTTTGGTCGATATCAAAAGACGGAATGCTGATCGTCATTGTCGTCGTACTGAAATACGGGAACATATCAGTTGCGCGGAAATAGTGGTAAGTCGTCTGGGTTACGGTTCCGACACCGGTAAAAATCAAATAATTCAGCGATAATGTTTGAACGATCTTCACCCTGGTCACTTCTGCGCTTACCATTCCGCCGCCAAAAGCGTCATCCGTAGTAAGCGTACCATAAGCATCAACATGAGTGGTGATCGTCCCTGTGAAAGATCCTGAAAATTCATTGTAAGAATAAGTTCCGGCACTTTCATCCATAGTTAATGAACCGTACGAAAGTGGAAAATGTCCAACATTAGCATTGTCGTCCGAAAAATTCAATGTCAATCCTTGTGCTTCCACGCCCGTAAAAGCGGTTACGGCGTTTTCGTAGAAATAGGCTTTGGAAACGGTTTCAGTCGGGCCAACGGTTGATGTTTTTGTTACGACCTTTACCGTACTCGTATATTCCTCGAATTCTTCCTCGGTGGGAGTTGAAACGAAGTCATTGGAAAACCCGATTTCAGTCAGATCGGTAAAATCCCATGTCAGATTTTCGCCTGTGGCCGACTGGTCGAGTGGCGTATCGGATGTCAGAAGTGAATAGCTCCTGGCATTCACACCGTCTTCAGGCTGATCTTGCGGCGTTCCATAATAGGCTGAAATTGGGGCCTGTGCTTGGGCAGTTACAGCAGACAAAGCAATGAGGACGGGTAATAGTCGTTTCATTTTTTATCGTTTAGAGTTAAACATTTAAATTAAAGTGATGATATTATTCTCCAAGGAACGGATACCTGTAATCCTCCGGTGTCACAAACGTTTCCTTGATCGTCCTCGCGGAAACCCATCTAAGCAGGTTCATCGCCGAACCGGCTTTGTCGTTCGTTCCTGAAGCACGTGCTCCTCCAAAAGGCTGCATTCCTACTACTGCGCCTGTTGGTTTGTCGTTGATATAGAAATTGCCCGCGCAATTTTTCAGTTTATCCGTCGCCACGGCAATCGCATATCGGTCACGTGAAAAAATGGCGCCTGTCAATGCATATTCTGTGGTGCCATCTACGATTTCAAGCGTTTCTTCCCATTTTTCATCATCGTAAACAAAAATAGTGATGACAGGTCCAAACAGTTCGGTACACATGATCTTGTATTGCGGATTGGTGGTCAAAATGACGGTCGGCTCAATAAAGTAACCTTTCGATTTATCATGCTTGCCACCGAAGATGATCTCGGCATCCGCATCGTTTTTCACACCATCAATATATTCCGCGATCTTATCAAACGAACCTTCATGGATCACAGCCGTAACAAAGTTCCCGAAATCTTCGGGCGATCCCATTTTCAGCGATTTCAGATCTTTGTCAAGTTCTTTCCTGACCTCGTCCCAAAGGCTTTTCGGAATATACGCCCTGGAAGCGGCCGAACATTTCTGTCCCTGATATTCAAACGCACCGCGAACGATTCCCGTCACGACCTGGCGAACATTCGCACTTGGATGCGCTACGATGAAATCCTTTCCGCCCGTTTCCCCGACGATTCTCGGATAGGTTTTATAATGATGGATGTTCTCGCCGATCTTTTTCCAGATATCTTTAAAGATAAACGTCGACCCCGTAAAATGGAGCCCTGCAAAAT
>CBDUBP010000160.1:0-6270 GCA_965365415.1 uncultured bacterium
CGCAGCGTCCATCGGTAAACGTCATTACCGGGATCATCAAAGCGAATTTCCCGGCGAGGATCTCATTTCGTGTAACGTCGAAAATCGATTCAAGGACCATTCTCGATACGCAGGGTGCGGAACAATTGATCGGACGAGGCGACATGCTTTACACAAACGGAAACGACATTGTCCGTGTTCAGTGCGCTTTTGTCGACACACCTGAAGTTGAAAAGATCACGGAGTTCATCGGATCGCAAAAAGCATATCCGAATGCATACCTGCTGCCTGAATTTATTGGTGAGGAAAGTGGCATCAATCTTGATATCGACATTTCCGAGAGAGACCCGCTCTTCAGGGAAGCCGCAGAAGTCATTGTCTCGGCGCAGCAAGGATCAGCATCATTGTTACAACGGAAACTGAAACTTGGTTACAACAGGGCGGGAAGATTGATCGATCAGTTGGAAGCTGCAGGAATTGTAGGTTCCTTTGAAGGAAGCAAAGCCCGAAGCGTCAACATCCCCGATCTTTCGTCTCTCGATCAGTTTTTCAACAATGAATCAAATAATGGTTAAGATGAAAATTCAGAACGACTACAAAAACAATATCAACGTAAGTAAACTAGCCTCGGTTTTACTTACGTTTTTTCTTTGCTTTTCCGCATCGGCCCAAACGAAAGATGCAAAAAAACTCCTGGACCAGGTGGCGGCGAAGGTTAAAAGTTACGACAACATCGCGATCGACTTCAAATACTCGCTGACAAATGCAAAGGAGAACATCAATCAGGAAAGCAAAGGAAATGTTACGCTGAAAGGAAACATGTATGTTTTGAACTTTATGGGCGTGACGAAGATCTTCGACGGAAAAAGGACTTATACGATCAACCCTGAAGACGAAGAGATCACGATCGCCAAATTTGACGAAAAGGACGACAGCTCGATAACGCCAAACAAAATGCTGACGTTCTTTAATTCAGGATACAAATATTCGTGGGACATTCTGCAGAACGTCAAAGGACGCAAAATTCAGTACGTAAAGCTTGTCCCGATCAGTTCAAAAGACCAGCGTAAGGAAATCCTGCTCGGAATCGACATCCAAACCAAACACATCTACAACCTGATTGAAGTCGGCCGCAACGGCACCAAGACCGTCCTCACTGTGAATTCTTTCAAAACCAATCAGCCTTTATCGAAAAATCAGTTTACCTTTGCTGAAAGTAAGTATCCAAATTACTACATCAACAAAATAGATTGATCCGGTGAAGATCCTGGACAGATACATTCTCAAAAGCTTTATTGCTACATTCCTTACTGTATTCGTAATTCTGTTCCTGATTTTCATCCTCCAGACAGTCTGGCTTTTCATTGGTGAACTTACCGGAAAAGACCTCGACCTGATCCTGATCCTGAAATTCCTCCTTTTTAAAATGCCGAGCATCGTTCCGCTCGTACTTCCGTTATCCATCGTTCTGGCATCGATAATGACATTCGGAAGTTTCGCCGAAAACTACGAGTTTGCCGCAATGAAATCGGCCGGTATATCACTGCAGCGTGCCATGCGCGGATTATCGGTATTTATTTTACTTCTCAGTCTGGCCTCCTTCGCCTTTGCCAACAATGTCATCCCCTATGCCGAATACAAATTCATCAATTTCAGGAAAAACATCGCACAGGTAAAACCGGCCATGGCCATTGCCGAAGGCCAGTTCAGCGATGTCGGCACCTACAATATCAAAGTCGACAAAAAAAGTGGTGAAAACGGCAACCAGCTGGCCGGCGTAACGATCCATAAGAAATCACAACGTGACCTCGGAAAGAATACCGTGGTGATAAAAGCAAAAACCGGCGAGCTTATCAGCAATGAAGATTCCAATATCCTGCAGCTTGTTCTTCGCGATGGCTATTATTATGAGGATATCATTCCGAAGAAATTTGAAGAGCGCAAAAAGGTTCCGTTCGCCAAAAGCTCGTTTAAGCGGTATATCATCAATATCGATCTTTCGAAGCTTAACAATGCGAATCTCGATGAGGAGGTCATCACCAACACCAATACAATGCTCAATGTAAGCGAGCTCAAATACACAATTGATTCGCTTGACACGAGTTTTAAAAAAGAAATCCTGTCATTTTCGGACAACATCTATCAGCGCGTTATTCCTGAGGCCGATCACCGGATCGCAGGCATCACGCCGGTGCCGAATGAAAATCCGCGCAAAGATCTCCTCGCCATGATCCCCGAAAATGAACGCGTCGGTATCATCCGTGCGGCACAGGCCAATATTTCGAATACGAACTTTTCGATAGACAGTTCACGGCTCGACATGGAGAACCGTCAAAAGAACATCAACAACCATTATATCGCGCTTTACGATAAATTTGTTATCGCATTCTCGTGTTTTGTCATGTTTTTTATCGGTGCGCCGCTCGGGGCGATCATCCGTAAAGGCGGTTTGGGATTGCCTATCGTATTTGCGATCCTGATATTCATCGTGTTCCATTTTACAAACACTTTCGGAAAGAAACTGGCGCAGGAAAATGGGATCACGCCATTTCTGGGCACGTGGATGTCGACCTTCATTCTAACACCACTTGCAATCCTGCTGACATACCGCGCGACCAATGACATGAACGTTTCGATAAATTTCGATTGGCTCACATCTTTCTTTGCTAAGTTGTTCCCCAAAAAAGATCAGCCGATGGTGGCGACCGATCTTGGCATCATGACACTTGATGCGATCGAAGTTGCAAATGATGAAAAGTTTCAGCAGTTGTCTGCTCTTTCAGATGATGCGCTGATCTCCATGGTAAAAAATGCAAAACAATTTCATTACAGTGACGATGAGCGTGTGATAGCGTTAAAGATCCTTGATTCCCGTGGCATATCACAGGACGACCTTCTGGCGGGAAATAATCTTTTCAACTCCGATTACAATCGTTTGGAAGCGGCTGTGGTCAGATATAAACTGTTTTCGAACATCGCGGCCACCTGCTTTGTATTGTCGATTCCATTGGTCCTGCTGAGTGTTAAATCGAATATTGCAATCGCGTCGATTGCTCTGATCAATGCCGTTGCCTTCTATTACACGATCTATAAATCATACGAATGCCATTCGGAGATCGAGCGGATAACGAATCGGAAGGTCGGCGTAAACTTGCTCATTGCGCTGGTGTTCGGATATCCATTTTACATTCTCATCTACTTTTACAATAAATCTGCGATCAGGGAAGCGGTCGCACAATTCAGATAAAAATGTCTGTTGAAAAACAAATTACCGATTGCGAAATCAAGCTTAATACGATCGAAGAAGCCATTGAAGAGATCCGTCAGGGTAAGGTCATCATTGTAGTCGACGACACAGATCGCGAAAATGAAGGTGATTTTCTGGCCGCCGCCGAAAAGGTCACGCCGGAAATGATCAATTTTATGGCAACGCATGGCCGCGGACTGATCTGTGCGCCGCTGACGGAAAACCGCTGCAAGGAACTTGGACTGTCGGTGATGGTATCGAATAATACCGATCCGATGGAAACGGCTTTTACGGTATCAGTTGACCTGCGCGGAAATGGCGTAACAACCGGTATTTCGGCATCCGACAGGGCAAAGACGATCCTCGCTCTGGTCGATCCGAACACCAAACCACATGATCTCGCTAGGCCGGGCCATATTTTTCCACTGATTGCCAAACAGGGCGGTGTTTTGCGTAGGACCGGTCATACCGAGGCGGCAATTGATTTTGCGAGGCTTGCCGGATTCAGATCGTGCGGTGTCATCGTCGAGATCATGAATGAAGACGGAACCATGGCAAGGCTTCCGCAACTTGCAGAAGTAGCGAAACGGTTCGATCTGAAACTCGTATCGATTGAAGACCTTGTCGCCTATCGCATGCAGCACGACAGCCTGATCGTAAAGAAAGAGGATTTCGACATTGAAACGCGGTTTGGGAATTTCCGCCTGCGCGCCTATCAGCAAACGACAAACAAACACATTCACATTGCGCTGACAAAAGGTACGTGGAATATTGGCGATGCGGTATTGACAAGGATCAATTCGACTTTAGTCAACAATGACATCTTAGGGACGCTGACCCGCAATGCCGACCAGAAGCTCGACGATATGTTCAGGCTAATCAATGAGGAAGGCCGTGGCGCGATCTTGTTCATCAATCAGGAAGTCCAGCCCGGCGATCTTCTAAACCGGATTTCCGAACTCAAGCAATTGCAGTCGAAAGGGATTTTTAAAGCTCCCGAAGTAAGGATGGATGTGAAAGATTTTGGTATCGGAGCACAGATCCTGCACGATATTGATATTTCAAAGATCAGGCTGATGTCGAACACGCATCATGCGAAGCGCGTCGGCATGATCGGTTACGGATTGGAAATCACTGAATATGTAAGTTATTAGCAATTCGGCGTCATTATTCGGCGATATCTTCCTGAAGCAATAAAGCAGCACAAAGATTGGCGAGCAGAAATTTCTCGCGCATGTCATTTGTATTAAAATAAACAGCACCGTTATCGATTGTTGAAACTGCCGCAACAAATTCATTTCTCTGATCGAGTATCTCAAACCCGATCGACCCGAATGGCATATCGGCAGCGCCGTTCTTTCCCTGGATCTTAGTAATTGGCCATAAAGTATAAAATGTTTTGTCGTCGAGGACAAATGCGCCCGAATAACCTTTTGAATTTTGCTGCGCCGCATGATTGTCGAGAACCAGCTGCCATGGCTGCGGACCGGCATTTAAGTATATCTGAACATAAAATAGATTATTCATAGAACCGCTTTCTCCAAAGATATCTTCGAGGATGTTGACGACACTGTTCGGATTCTTGCCGATCTGAAGGTCTTCCGATTCAAACTCGGATGCAGCATATACCGCCGATTGATTTCCCTTGGTGTCGGCCATTGTGAAATGAAATGTCTGGTTTCGGGCAGCGTAGCCCAGCGATAACAGATCAGGATACAAGATGTCGGCCGCTACACCTGCAGATACTGTATTACGACCGTCGGTACCTCTGGTCCAGGACCTTTTGACTTTCGATGTTTCATAATCGGCGAAAGAGAGTTTTTGGTTGATCAACAAGCCCTGGCGTCCTTTTACCGGATGCATTTCGGTTTTGGTACTATCAGCATAGGATAAGGCAGGCTGGAATGGCTTGCAGCAGATAATACTAAATGCAATGAAAGCGACGACAATATATTTCATGAAAATCTGGTTTTTGAAATCCGGCGATCAGACGATAATTTTCGTAATTTGATACATCACAATGCATTTTTCCCTCAAAAATTTTTAGGCAGTACATGATTGTATGCTGAAAATGAGCGGTTAACCTAATTGATTGGAATATCTGATTTTTTTGATAAAATTGTTTATTGAAAATAAAAAAGGTTACTTATATTTGCAACCGCAACAGCGAGATTGACTGGAGGAATGGCAGAGTGGTCGATCGCGGCAGTCTTGAAAACTGTTGACTGTAACAGGTCCGGGGGTTCGAATCCCTCTTCCTCCGCAAAAAAAACCGAAATGAAATTTTCGGTTTTTTTATTTCACAGCGGCGTCAAAAGCCATTCGCTTTGGTAAGCGGCTGTGAAATAAAAACAACAACGGGCGCAGCGCGTTGTTTTTGTTCGCCGGACTCTCCACTCGGGGATCAGCGAGGCTAATCCCTCTTCCACCGCAAGCCGAAAGGCAAAATGAAGCAAAACGCCGTAAAACACTGGTTTTACGGCGTTTTTTCTTTAGTAGCTGCACTAAAAAGCACCAATAAATGGCAAAATTTCTTTGAACTAGGCAAAAACCTTTTTGATCATCATCACAAAGATAATTGAAATGATGCAACCCAAAAGCTAGGGAACATTATCCAATGGGAGCAATTTAAATCTTGCCAGACATGGGCAATCAACGGGCAAACAAGGGTCTCACTCCTTGCTCACCTTCGTTCCGCCGCATCCCTCCAGTCGGGCGCCATTGAAGCACGCTACAAACATTCTGGTTAACCATCGGCACCACTCCGTTCCGGGAACCACCGGCAAGTTTCATTTGCACAGCTTTGCAAGAAGTACAAAATAAGATGCAGTAAGTATGATTTTCACTTCACCAATAAAATTGTCACTTCAAATGATCGGCGATTATTTCTTTACAGCTTCAAAAATTCGTTCAGCTGTAATAACTTCCTTCGGAGATGACTGCAATCCTGCGAAATCACCGCGAAGATATTTTAGCGCGTATTTTTCGCGGGAGATTTCGGATGCTGTTCTATAGCCCAGGCGTCGAAAGATCGGTAGTGGCGG
>CBDUBP010000161.1:0-6247 GCA_965365415.1 uncultured bacterium
TCCCGAAAACATTCCCTGAAACAGCCCGATCAGCGTGTTCCCGTTCTTCATGATCAGGTATTTCTTTTCCATGCCGCCGCCAAAAACCGTAAATCCCAGATTTTCATAAAACTGCTTTGAGACATTGAGGTCTTTGACACTCAGGCTGATTGAAAAGGCTCCTAATTTCATATTGTCGATATTATTTTGTTGCACATTTGAAACTTTTCCGGATTCATAGGATTGGTTTCCGATTCCATTATTAAAGAGGCAATTTAAACAGAAAGTTGCCGCCGCGCCCAAAAGGACCAATGATGATTTTTTCATTTGTTCTTTGTTTAAAGTAATGTCGCAAAGGTTTGCAATCACACTTGAAATCGCGTCATACTTTCGATTGATTTATCGATTTTCTTTCTTCTTTTATCTATCTTCTTTCCTCTCTTGGCGTGCCCCTCGCCTCTTCCTTCTAACAATCAGCACATTGCATTATTCGGCAAAAAATATTGCGAATTTACCGTTGCATTTCGGGTCGCGTCGTCCGCTGTATCTGCGGTTGAAAAAACCGCAGGATGCCGCTCCCACCGCTCACGCGGGTTCACAATTTCATTCGAATGCTTCGTTTCAATGGCAATTTCTGCTAAATTTGTCGAAACAGCTATTTTCCCATGACAGAAGTTGAGATCAACAAGGAACTTTCATTCGAGGATTTTAAAACCGAAGTATTAAAAGATTATAGACTGGCAGTTACAAGCCGCGAATGCAGTTTGCTCGGCCGCCGTGAAGTCCTAACCGGAAAAGCCAAATTCGGTATTTTCGGGGACGGTAAGGAAGTCCCGCAGCTCGCAATGGCAAAAGCTTTCCGCAACGGTGATTTTCGTTCGGGTTACTACCGCGACCAGACTTTCATGATGGCGATCGGCCAGCTGACAATCCAGCAGTTCTTTGCAGGATTGTATGGCCATACCGACCTCGATCACGATCCGATGTCGGCCGGACGCCAAATGGGCGGGCATTTCGCGACCCACAGCCTCAAGCCTGACGGATCATGGAAAAACCTGACGATCCAAAAAAATTCAAGCGCGGATATCTCACCTACCGCCGGACAAATGCCGCGGCTTTTGGGACTCGCGCAGGCATCGAAAATCTACAGAAGCGTTCCGGGAATCAGCAATGCGACGAATTTCTCCATATTTGGAAACGAGATCGCCTGGGGAACCATCGGAAACGCAAGTACATCCGAAGGATTGTTCTTCGAAACCATCAATGCTGCCGGCGTTTTGCAGGTGCCGATGGTCATGAGCATCTGGGATGACGAATACGGGATTTCCGTTCACGCCAAACATCAGACAACAAAAGAAAACATCTCCGAAATATTGAAAGGTTTCCAGCGCGACGAGAAACACAAAGGATTTGAAATTTTCCGTGTCAAAGGCTGGGATTACGGCGAATTGATCGCAACTTATGAAAAAGCCTCAAAAATAGCACGCGAAGAACATGTTCCGGTTCTCGTTCATGTCATCGAACTGACACAGCCGCAAGGCCACTCCACTTCGGGATCACACGAGCGGTACAAAAATGCGGATCGCCTGGAATGGGAAGGCAACTTCGACTGCATTCGGAAAATGCGCGAGTGGATCATCGAGTTCGGATTAGCCTCAGCCGAAACCATCGATATCCTCGAAACTGAGATCAAAAAGGAAGTTCTCGAAGGCAAAAAAGCCGCGTGGAATGCATTTGTCGAACCTATAAAAACAGAACAGCTTGAACTTGTTGGACTGCTTGAAACCATTGCAAATACGAGCAGTAACCGTGTATTCATCAATAATTTCGCATCTGAACTCAAATCACTAAAGGAACCGATCCGCAAAGACATCCTGTCGACCGCCCGAAAAGCATTGCGCATGACAATCGGTGAAGACGGCCGTGAAGAACTCGCCGCATGGATCAAGGATTATTCGAAAAAGATCCAGCCGAAATTTAGTTCGCATCTCTTTTCAGAATCAGACAAAAACGTATTTAGCGTTGCGGAAGTTCAGCCTCAATACGCCGAAAATGCGGAAGATGTCGATGGCCGCGTAATCATCCGCGATAATTTCGACGCGATCTTCAGTAAATACCCGGAAGCACTTGTTTTTGGCGAAGATGCCGGAAATATTGGCGATGTCAATCAGGGACTTGAAGGAATGCAGGAGAAATACGGCGAAATGCGCGTTGCCGATGCGGGAATCCGCGAAGCGACGATCTTAGGCCAGGGAATCGGGATGGCGATGCGTGGTTTGCGTCCGATCGCGGAGATCCAGTATCTCGATTACCTTTTATATGCGATCCAGATCATGAGCGATGATTTGGCAACACTTCAATATCGTACTCGCGGCAGGCAGAAAGCGCCATTAATTATCCGCACACGGGGCCACAGGCTCGAAGGAATCTGGCACTCAGGCTCGCCCATGGGAATGATCATCAATGCAATTCGCGGAATCCATGTACTGGTACCAAGAAACATGACCAAAGCTGCAGGATTCTATAATACGCTTCTCGAAACCGACGAACCTGCGCTGATTGTCGAATGCCTGAACGGCTATCGCCTTAAGGAAAAAATGCCTTCGAACATGGGTGAATTCAAAACACCTGTCGGCGTTGTTGAAACGATCAAGGACGGAACAGACATTACGATCGTTTCCTACGGATCAACACTTCGATTGTGCGAACAGGCGGCAAAGGAACTGCTCGAAGTTGGGATCGATTGTGAAGTGATTGATGTACAATCACTACTGCCATTCGACATCCATCACGAAATCGCGAAAAGCGTTGCAAAAACCAACAGGCTTCTGGTTGTCGACGAAGATGTTCCCGGCGGCGCTTCGGCATATATCCTTCAACAGATCATCGACGCGCAGGATGCCTACAAATTCCTCGACAGCAAGCCTCAGGCTATGTCGGCAAAAGCACATCGACCTGCATACGGAACCGATGGTGACTACTTCTCAAAACCTTCTGCAGAAGATATTTACGAAAAGGTATATGAAATGATGAATGAAGTCAACCCAAATGAATTTCCGGCTCTTTACTAACAACTAAATAATGTAATCATGAAAAAAACAATTTTTATTTTTGGCGCTGCTGCAGTGCTCGCTTTTGCATCTTGCAAGAAAGAAACGACTGAGGAAACCGATGTCATTACAACTGAAGCTCCCGCCGAAGAGGTCGATGCTACTGCGACTGAAATGGAATCGACAACCACTACTACAACCACAACAACGGATACCGTTGAAGCAGATGGAACATCAATCAAGGTTGGTTCAGACGGCGTCAACGTGAATTCTAAAGATGGCGACAACAAAACGACTGTAAAAGTTAACGAACAAGGCGGAACTGTCGACATCAAGAAATAACCTTCTTAAAGTTTTACTAAGAAAAGAAGCCAACATTTTCATGTTGGTTTTTTTATATAATTTAGAGAGTTAAATCCGACACATGACGCACGAGATGCTATTGCAGAACCTGACGCCATCGCAAGTACTTGACGTTTATGGCCGATTGATTCCAGTCGATCTTTCCGTATCAAATCCCGAAATTGCCTCTTTGGATTCGGCAGACGATTTTGAGATTTTCATCAGCGAAAAACTCAGGTCGGAGAACGCTGTTGCGGCTTATGGAGGATACATGGAGCGACGTAACCTTTACCGCGGCAGCGAACTGTTTAATGACGATGACGCAGTTCGCGACGTCCATATCGGGCTTGACATATGGGCGCCGGCGAAAACAAGCGTCCATGCTCCGCTTACAGGATCGGTCCATAGCTTCGACTACAATACGGGAACGGGAAATTATGGCCCGACCATCATTCTTGAGCATAAAATTGAAAATCTGACGTTTTATACGCTTTACGGACATCTGTCGATCGACAGCATTGCCGAACTTGAGATAGGAGATATATTCGGCCCCGGACAAAAAATCGGCACACTCGGTGATAAAAACGTCAACGGCGGATACGCACCGCATCTGCATTTTCAGATCATCATCGATATGGAAGGCAATGAGGGCGATTACCCCGGCGTCTGTTCAGAAAAAGATCGCGATCACTATCGTAAAAATTGCCCTGATCCGAATCTGCTCTTAAAAATAAACTGAAGAACATGAAAAAATGGATGATCGCCTTCTGCATCATTGCGTTGTCAATTGCAGGATGCAAATCGAAAAAGACAGCTTCTACGTCAAAAAAAACCGTGACCGAGAAACGGGTTGCCAAGGTCGCGCCTGAAAAGGTCGACAAAGTACAGATGACCAAAGCGTACGAACTCGGCAAGCGCGTGCTCATGACGTGCAACACATCGCGTTTCAAACCTTTTAACAGCACTGAAGCCACAGCTGACGTCATAAAAAATACAACCGAAGAACGACTAACCAAGACCTGTCATAATTTCCGTTTAAAATACGGTGATTTCAAGGATTTGAGATTTATGGAAGTCATCCGCGACAAAAAGAACAAGGTCAACATTTACCGCTTCAAAGCCGATTATGAGAAAAAAATCGCCAACAAGGAGCTCCGCGTTTCCGTCAATGAGGATGATCTGGTCACGTCGATTAAATCCATGGACTGGAAAGACAAATTCAATTGACACTGATAATTTAAAATCTAATCATGAAAAAAATCAATTTCTCCATCGACATCGACGCTCCTAAAGAACTGGTCTGGAAAATCCTGTGGAATGCCGATACGTACGGCCAGTGGACCTCCGTTTTTTGTGCTGGTTCGTATATGGAGTCTGATTGGAAAGAAGGCGGCAAAACAAGGTTTCTTTCGCCGGGCGGTTCAGGAATGTACAGCACCATCGACAGGCTCGTGCCAAATGAAATGGTTTCGTTCAGGCATTTGGGGGAAATCAAAGAAGGCGTTGAAATTTCCGCTGATTCCAATTCCGAAGTTTGGGGCAATGCACACGAGGATTATTATCTAAGCGAAAAAGAAGGAAAGACCGCACTTCGCGTGGAAATGGATATTACCGAAGAATATGCGTCTTATTTCAGGGAAAAATTCCCCGATGGCCTTCAAAAGGTCAAGGAACTATCGGAAACAAACAACTCGGACTAAAATCCATCCAGGTTAACGTTCCATTCTTTTGAACAATCGTAGCCTAATTTACCATCAGATACAAAAAGCGGCGAATCGAAATTGTTTGTGTAAAGCGCACCCGTTCCCAATCCTTGTGGCATTGGGTTTTTCTGCAGAAACGTCCATTGCGCGATTGCGTTGAGCCCAATATTGCTTTCAAGCGCGGAGGTCATCCACCAACCGATTCCTAAATCCCCTGCAATTTCGATCCACTCGGCACAGCCTTTAAACCCACCGACCAGGCTTGGTTTTAAAATGATGTACTGCGGACGGATTTTTTCCAGCATAACTTTTTTGTCACTCGGCGAAAAAATGCCAATCAGTTCTTCATCTAACGCCATCGGGATTGGCGACTGCTGACACAGAATTTTCATCTCTGTAAGCTGATTTGTCTTGATTGGCTGTTCGATGCTGTGAATATAATACTCAGCAAGTTGTTTAATTTTACTTAAAGCATCGGATACTGCAAAAGCACCGTTGGCATCGAGACGAATCTCGACCGTATTTTCATCAAAATGATCACGAATAAAACGCAGGAGATTCAACTCATCTTTAAAATCGATCGCGCCAATCTTCAGCTTTATGCAGCGAAATCCCGATGCGATCTTGTCCTCGATCTGACACTTCATGTTTTGTTTGTCGGCCATCCAGACGAGGCCGTTGATATCGATTTGATCGTCTCCGCTCGTAAAAGAAGATGGAAATAAAACTAACGGATCGTCACTTCCAAATGATTGAAAAGCGGTTTCCAGTCCAAATTGAATCGAAGGAAACTCGATTAGACTTTCCATTAAAAATGACAATCCTTTATTGATATTCGCGCACGCCCACTGCAGCATTTGCTCATAATCGGACCGGTCGTCAGCACTTAGGCCACGCAGTAATCCACACTCGCCTATTCCTTTGTTGATGCCATCGGAAAGAATGATGAACCACGTTTCTTTTTGCGTGAGAATTCCGCGTGAAGTTCCCGATGGGGATTCAAAATTTAAAATGTATTTCTGATAGGTCGCTTTCAATTACAAATCAATGTGTTCGCCAATTTCCAAAAGCATCAGGTCTTTGCCTTTGTTGAAGAATTTCCGGATCGATTCCTCGTGATTGATCACAATAAATCCAAAAGTATCGTAATGGTATCCGAGGATCTTGTCACAT
>CBDUBP010000162.1:0-6243 GCA_965365415.1 uncultured bacterium
AAGGGCAGCCTCCTGTTTGCAAAATGAATGACGGTATCATTGATGCATCCGCCACCGAAAGAAAAGTTTTGGATCATTCGCGAGGCAAACTTTCTGTCTTCCGAAAACACGTACAACGACAATGGTTTTTCATATCGCATGATGTGCTTTTCAATTTGAGCTTCATCCGAATATGAAATGACAGGCAGCAGCGGGCCAAATATCTCTTCGTCCATGATTCCACTTTCAACCGCCGGCTCATCAATAATCGTGGGCGAGATGTATAGTGACTTCCTATCTCGGCTTCCGCCAAAAACGACTTTCGGGTCGTCAATCAAATTTTCCAGTCTTTCAAAATGGTTTTCACTGATAATCCGCGCGAAATCCTTCGACTGTTCAGGCGAATTCCCGTAAGCATTGAAAATTTCCTTTTTGAGTAAATCGATCAATTTATCTTTTATTGATTTTTCGGCGAGAATATAATCGGGCGCGAGGCAGGTTTGCCCAGCATTGACGAATTTACCCCATACAATCCGCTTTGCTGCAACAGCAAGATTTGCGCTTTTGTCAATGATACACGGACTTTTTCCGCCCAGTTCAAGTGTCACCGGTGTAAAATTTTCAGCTGCGGCCATTGCGATGATTTTACCGACTCGAGTGCTTCCCGTAAAAAAAATATGGTCCCATCGTCGTTTCAAAAGCAGCTGTGTGGCCTCGGGCCCGCCGTGGTAAACTTCAACGTGCATCGGATGAAATGCTTCTACGATGATCAGTTCGATGATCGAAGCTGTATTTGGCGTGAGTTCAGAAGGTTTTAAAATGACCTGATTCCCTGCAGCAACGGCTGCGATCAATGGCGATATCGCAAGCATGAACGGATAATTCCACGGCGCGATGATCAAAACTTTGCCCAATGGCTCGCTATAAATTCGGTCCGTCGATGGAAAATTCAGGATCGATGGCATTACAGACTTTGGCCGCGTCCACGACCTGAGATTTTTAATCGCATGATTCAAATCGCCAATGACATAAGAGGTTTCCGTTACTACGGCCTCAAATTCAGGTTTTTGAAAATCGTCATGCAGCGCTTTGATGATGTTTTTTTCGTGCTTTCTGATTACGTGCAGCAAACGGATCAGGGATTTCTTTCGTGCTCCGACATCGTGCCGGAAATCAGTCAATACAGTGTTGTTTCGGGTCATAATGAAAATCCGTATCCGATATAAACGTCGGCCTGGTTGCTGTCGCCGATCATCGCGGTAAACAACGAGGAAGATCCGATGAAAAATCCGTAGGCACGAAAACCCGCACCGGCAGAAAAACCGGAAATTTCATTGATTGACAGCGGAATCATCGCTTCAAGGTTCCCAAACAAATATCGCGGCGTCAATGAAAAAACATTCTCGTTGGCGATCTGCGCATTGTCCTCATCTTTTTTCATTTTTTGCTGTGTGTAGGCCGTTACAAACAGGTCAGGTATGATCCGAATGTCGGCAAACGCTATGAAAAGGGTCGGAAGTGTCACTTTGAAATCGGTCGAATTGTTTTCGGTACGGCTTAAATAGCCACTTTCAAGCAGGATTTCCTCAATCTCTTCAAGGCTGGTAACATCTTCGAACTGATTCAAATTAAGGCTTTCAGTTCCCTGGATCGATAACAGATAGTTAGTCGAGGAATTATTCGACGATTTGAATGTCATGCTGCCGAGATTTCTGATGGAAAGTCCGGCGTTCAGACGGTAACCGCCGCTTCCCGAGTTGTCTTTCAGACGATAATTGACACCGATGTCCGCTGCAAGTCCACCTAATTTCCCAAACATTGATGAGAAGTAGTCGCCGGTATCGGTAAAGTCATCTCCGAGATTTCCTGAGTACGCGATGTTAAGGTTGGCCTGTGTATCGGTCATTGTTGCCACGCCGAGATTGTTATTGATCGTCCCCGTGAATTCGTCCGCCCCAAAATTCGCATATGATCCGGGAAAAAGGATCTTCAAAGTTGCGCCGGCACTGATCGAATGCTCGTCGTCGTCATACAGATTCCGGGCAACCGACAAACCGATCTCGCCCCATGTCGTGCCGTTCAGCCGTTGGTTTGCATCGCTGCTGATCGTTGTGGATCCCAGAATCGAATTGACGCCTGCATTGACTATGGCATCACCAATATTTGTATCGACTTCAACCACGTCAAGCCTCGCATAGGCCCGGGTGCTGAATGCAAATGCCCATTCGTTGTATTTATAAACGATGCCGGGACCGACGATCTCGCCGTCGAATTTGAGGTTAGCGTTTTCATCGCCTTCGAAAATCTTGTCGCCGATGTCATCTCCGCCCACGAGGTCGCTAAAGCCGACTTTATTGCTAGATGCCACGACACTCGGCGCTATGATATTGATCTCATATTTTGTATCGATGTTCGCAAATTCGGCAGGATTGATCCCGCCATTAATGATTCCGGTACGCGAGGAAGTGTTGATGCCTGCAAAGTGCTGCTGCGCATTGACCACAAAGGCAAACATGGTGAAGATGATTACGAGTGGTTTTTTCATAACCGAATTTTTGCTTGAAGTTACTCAAATTTGTCGTAATTCGATTACACAATTACGTCGTCGCAATTATATAATTCGTATGGCATTCCAAAGCGCATCGGGTGGGGTAGGCGCAGTGATCTGTATCGATTCCTGCGACACAGGATGGATAAACGACAGTTTTCTCGCATGCAGGTGAATTCCTCCGTCGGGATTGCTGCGTGGCGAACCGTACTTGAGGTCGCCTTTGATCGGGGATCCGATCGCTGCAAGCTGCGCACGGATCTGATGATGGCGGCCTGTATGAAGTTCAATTTCAAGCGCGGTATACTTCTCGAGCGCGGCGATGACTTTGTAATCGAGGATTGCATTTTTGCTTTGCGGAACTTCCTTGAGATGCGCTTTTGAAGTGTTTGACTTTTCATTACGCGTGATGAAATGCTCGAGACGTCCCGATTTTTCTTGTGGTGCCATCCCGACGATCGCCCAATATATTTTTTGTGTGTCGCGCTGACGGAAAAGACCATTGAGGCGTGTCAGGGCTTTTGAAGTACGCGCGAAAACGACGATTCCGGAAGTGGGACGGTCCAGTCGATGGACAACGCCAAGGAAAACATCTCCTGGCTTCTTGTATTTGTCCTTGATATATTCTTTGACCACATCCGACAGAGGTTTGTCGCCGGTTTTATCGCCCTGCACAATGTCGCCTACACGTTTATTGACAGCAATGATGTGATTGTCTTCGTAAAGTACTTCGAGATTATCCTTTGTCGAAAGAATTTTCAATTATCTAAAAATCTAAAATCTAACTAATATTGCTCCTTTTCATTCGGAAAGTCTTTCGATTTGATATCGGAAACATATTTTCCGATCGCCTCGGTCATGTCGGTAAAGAGATGGAGTTATTGGCGAAGGAATCGCGGACTGAATTCATTGTTCATCCCGAGCATGTCATGGATGACTAGCACCTGGCCATCGACACCGCCGCCCGCACCGATTCCTATGACGGGTATCGAAATGCTGTTTGCGACTTTTTCTGCAAGATGTGCCGGTATCTTTTCGAGTACTAGTGCAAAACATCCGATTTTCTCGAGAAGCAAAGCATCTTCAATAAGCTTCTCGGCTTCGGCATCTTCCTTCGCGCGAACCGTGTAGGTTCCAAATTTATAGATCGATTGCGGCGTAAGCCCGAGATGTCCCATAACTGGAATGCCAGCGTTCAATATTTTTTTGATCGAATCCTTGATCTCGCTTCCACCCTCCAACTTGACGGCGTGCGCACCGCTTTCCTTCATAATGCGTATTGATGAGCGAAGCGCCTCTTTCGGATCCGATTGATAACTTCCGAAAGGCAGATCCACTACAACCAGTGCGCGCGCCGTCCCGCGGACGACACCCGAGGCATGATAGATCATCTGGTCGAGCGTTATGGGAAGCGTCGTTTCGTGTCCGGCCATTACATTTGATGCCGAATCGCCGACAAGTATCACATCAATACCTGCAGTATCGACGATCTTTGCCATCGTAAAATCATACGCCGTCAGCATCGAGATCTTTTCGCCATTGGCTTTCATGTCGGTCAGGGATTTGGTCGTAATCCTTTTATAATCTTTTTTCGCAGTGGACATATTGAATTTTTGGAGATGTAAAAGTACTACCTTTATTTAATCGATGTAACAAATCGTGCCGAATTGTACTAAGCCAAAAACATCCGTTATGAAAAGTACGGTACTTATTTTCCTGATGCTCATTGCGGCTCCGTCACTTGCCCAGGAAACCGTTGTCAAATCGGCAATCGATGAATTTTTTACTGCTTTTCATGCGCGTGATACGGTAGGTTTGCGGAAAGTCATGTCGGAGAAAATCGTTTTTCAGTCGATTACCGAAAATGAAAAAGGTGCGAGTTTAAAGGAAGAACCCGTTTCTGAATTTTTGAAGTCAATCGCCGGAATTCCGCCAACAATGAAATTTGAGGAGAAACTGACGGGCTACGATATCAGGATCGACGGCACGATGGCGCACGCATGGACGCCGTATGTTTTTTACCTCAACGGAAAACGAAGCCACTCGGGCGTCAATTCGTTCCACCTGTACAAAGAAAACGGGCAATGGAAAATTATTTATCTTGTCGATACTCGACGAAAATAGCCTGTCAATCGCTCACACCACGTCTTTAGTAATTTGATAAATAATCCTTTACGGGGACTGTCCGGCGTAGCCGATTAATTTTTAACTTTATTTTCTAAATCAAAAGAAACATGAGAAAATTTACATCGGCAGTATTGGCCGTCATCTTTTGCCTCGCGATTTTTTCGTGCAGCAACAATGATGACGACGGCGCTAACCCAACCGGGGATTTGTCCCTTAGCGGAAAAGTGATGTCACCTAACAACGCATTTCCGATCTCACGCGCAAAAATTAAAGTTTATCTAAATGATGATGTGATCGCTGAGCAGATTTCGGACGCGCTTGGAAACTTTACGATCGACAATCTTCCGTCAGCCGAATTGATTGTAGAATTGAGCAAAGGGAAATTCAAACGGCAGATCAATATTGATTTGCAAGACGATTATCAGTTGGAGCCAAGCCAGAGAAATCTTGATCTTTTCCCGACAATGGTCGTAGTACCGGGTGCTTTTGATGATATTGAGCAAGTGCTTGTTAATATTGGAGTTGTCGATACGGATGGCGCTCCGGCATTCGACATTGTTTTAAATGGAATGGGCAGGCATAGTGAAAATTCACTGCGGGCACATGCTCAGATGAACAGGATGTCGAGCCTTATCCCGCCAAACGTGACATTCACGTTCAACGATTTGGTTCACGATCCGGCGCTACTGGCATCTTATGATATCGTGTTTTTAAATTGTGGTGCGACCTCGCAGTTTGCCGATGATCCTGTTGCAGTTTCCAATCTTAAGGATTATGTCGCAAATGGCGGAATCATTTACGCGACAGACTGGATGTATAAATATCTCGACGCAATGTTTGAAACTGAAAACTATCTCACGTTTTCACTTCCGGAAAAAGGCGGCGACAGCATGCAGGCCGATGTCGTAGTAAATAATGCCGATTTGACGACCTGGCTCGAGGGTCAGGGATTGATCGTAACACCGACAATAGAGATCAACGGTTTCCTTAGCTCATGGCAAATGGTTGACAGTTTTAGCGATTCGGTCGACGACTGGCTGATTGCCGAAACAGTGACTTATGAAGGTGTTGAACATACAAACAAAGCCATGGCGTACACTTTCCAGCATGGATGCGGCGGTGTATTTTATTCGTCATTCCATACACATGGCAACAATGCGGCCGAGGCAGTGATCGAACAAATGATGAATTACTTCATTTTTGAGCTTTCCGCTTTGGGTGATCCCGAATGCGGAGGTGAATCAAACTGATAATGTACTTCTGTGTGTAAAAGAGGCCGGCTGTATGTCGGTCTTTTTTTTGCGAAAATCTATTTAACAGAAGAGATCTGATTAATCCAGTGATCGATTTTTAATACACTTTTAAATTGGCTTTGACAGCGGTATCCTGGGTAAAAATTATTCATCTGTTCATACACATGGCAACAGCGTATCCGAGAATTCATTACCGAAATGATGAATTACTTCATTTTCGAATTGTCCGAACTTGGAAAGTCTTTAGGATTAATGAATGTGACAGCTGTCGAAAGGAGTTGTTTTTTAGCAATCTGACATATTGACGGCAACCGCAAGGCCGCCTTCGGAAGTTTC
>CBDUBP010000163.1:0-6205 GCA_965365415.1 uncultured bacterium
GTACGGCATGGTCTGTCCGAATGATGCAGGTGCGGCGACCATTGTCATCTGCGTGAATTGCCCGCCGATGTAGAGTGCGCCGGTATTTGGGTCGCATCCTTCAAAAACATTTACAGACGGAATCGCCGGTGTTACCGGAACGACTTCAATCGTTAGCGGGACCACATTTCCACATAGACCGGTCGCACTGAATTCGTACATACCCAAGGGCATCGACGGAAACAGGACCGCGTTGTCGATGATCATCCCCGTGTAGCTGGCGGGAAGCGCGTCAGGATATCCTTCAGGTGCTGATTCGAGGATGAGCCCCGTGACATTCTGAACAACGATTCCGCCACCGGTACATGTCTGATTATACAGATTTATCGATGGATTGATCGTCGTATTGGTGATCGTTCCGCTGACTTCCTGCGAATTCCCGCAGCTGTCGCTTACAGTTATTACATATGATAAAATATCGCCGGAGGTATATGGAACGACCTCATTATAAATTACACCCGACAATGTTCCGGATGTAATCGTCTGGTTAAAGGTTATCGGCGGCCCGGTTGATGGATAAATTGTGCACTGAACCTGAATCGGGTACGCGATTTCCGCGGTAGAAATATCATTGATGTTTAATCCCACGACCACCGAATCACAATCGGATGCCACAGGATTCCTGATAACGACGTTCATTCCTGCCTGGGCAGAGAAAAGCGTGTGCGCCTGGACGACTCCTTCGCCGCATGCATCGAATACGCGAATTTCGTATAATCCGGCGGCCAAACCCGTAAAAACATTGGATGCCTGAAGCGGTACGGTTTCGGGCCCGGAAATGATCTCATACGCCACAGCGGCTCCCTGTGTGGCATAAACTGCAATCTGTCCGTTATCCCCGCAAATTGCGGGCGAACCTACAAGCGAGTATTGAAGCTGCGTCATGACATTGAGGATCACAATATCCTCGAACTTGCTGGCCGACTCGCCGGCGAGCGACACATTCGCAACGACACGGTATGTTCCGGCGGAAAGTCCACCATAGGAATTTCCGGGCAATGTGACGATCGACGAGATCAGATCAGGATGCTGGTAAATGGAATAAGAGACCGATGCGCCAGCTTGCAATCCCGACACATTAAAAGTGAGCGATCCGTTTCCGGAACAGCTTTCATCGGTTTTTGTAACCGTGAGCGTGAAATCTGAAAGCTGTGAAAAAGACGTTGCTGAAATTAAAAACAGCAGTACACTAAAAATTAATCGATTCGAGAAATTAGCAACATTTTTGGACATACGATTTGATTTTTAACAGAATCTACTTCGAGAGTTTTGCAACCACTCCTTTGATATCCTGTTCCTTATTTTTAGGAAAAATCAATAGTACATCATTTTTGTCAACAATGATATAGTCATTTAGACCATGCACGATAATTAATTTTTTACCCTCGGCCCGTATGATGTTGTTGGATGCGTCTTCGAGAATTACCTGCGCATTGACCACGGCATTGTTCATTTCATCCTTGGATAATTTCTCATGCAGCGAACCCCAGGTGCCGAGATCGTTCCAGTCGAAAGTGGCCGGCAGCACATACACATTCGGCGCTTTTTCGAGGATGGCATAGTCTATTGATATGTCTTCAGCTGAAGCATAATTATTCCGGATGAATTCTTTCTCCGCCGATGTGTTGTACGAAGCAAATCCATCAAGAAAATGCGCATGCATCGCAGGCTGATATTTTTCGAATGAATCGACGATCGATCTCGCACTCCAGATGAAAATTCCGCCATTCCACAGGAAATTGCCACTTTCGAGAAATCCTTTCGCGGTTTCATAGTCCGGCTTTTCGCGAAAACGGATGACTTTGCGGATGTCGTCAGCAGATTCCTTATCATATTCGATATAACCAAATCCGGTATTTGGAAATGTCGGCTGGATGCCGAGCGTCAGCAATGCATCATTGGATTTGCAATAATCGAAACACTGTTCCAGATTCAAAGAAAATTCTTCTTCGTCCTCGATCCAGTGGTCGCTTGGCGCAACGACCATCAGTGCATCCGGATTGAGTTTTTGGATCTTCATCGATGCATACAAAATGCATGGTGCGGTATTCCGCATCGCAGGCTCAAGCAATACCTGATCAGCGGAAATTTCGGGAAGCTGGGCGAGGACAATGTCGTTATATCGCTCATTCGTAAGGATCAAAATGTTCTCTTTCGGAATCAATTTCGATAGCCGGATGAAAGTCTTTTGGATCAATGTTTCGCCCGCACCGAGCATGTCGTGGAACTGTTTTGGAAAATCACTTGTGCTGACAGGCCAAAAGCGCGACCCGACTCCGCCTGCCATCAATATTGCGTAATAATTCTTGTTCATTGTAATAAATTTATGGAAGTGGTTCGACTTCGGCATTCGGGTTAAAAAGATAGACTTTTCCCGATTTGATCTCGGTACACTCGAACCGTTTCGTACGCTGTGCACCCTTTTTGAAAATGCGGCCGTTATGGATTCTGAAAACGCTGCCGTAAGGGAGTTCAAAGATATAATTTTTCTCGCTTCGCGGATCGAACTGCTTAAGGGCAAGTGCCAATGTCGCATCGGTATCGCTGCTGGCGGCCGGGTTTCGGAAATGACGCGCAAGCAAAGGCAGCAACTGCGCCGGGAAAATGTCGGGCCTGATGAAAGGAACCATCAATTGCTGGAACGTATGCTTCCATTCACCGCCGTGCGGTTTGATCATCCGCCCATATTTTTCGAAGGCAATAAGATGCGCGATTTCATGAATCAACGTGATCAGGAATCGATATTTGTTGAGATTGGAATTGACGGTGATCTCGTGCTTCCCGGCGGCTGATCGATAATCTCCATGCCGTGTGACACGCTGGTTCACTATTTTCAAATGAACCTTGTTTGCGACAATGAGCTCGAATACAGGCCTGACCGCATGCTCGGGCAAATATTTAAGAAGGACATCGTTCATGGCGTCGTCGAAGAAACCTGAAGGACTTTTCCGTTATAGAATTTATTGCCGTTAAGCGTGAAATCGTAAATATAAGCAGCCATATCCGACGGCGAAAGCGGTGCCTGGTATCCCGGAAAAGCCTCGGCGAGCATTTCTGTCTGGACGGCGCCAAGAGCGAGGACATTGAACGAAATACCATGCTCCTTGTATTCCTCGGCCAGCAATTCCGATAATGTGATCACCGCGCCCTTGCTCGAACTGTACGCGGATAATCCTGCAAATTTCATTGTGCCCTGAACACCGCCCATGCTTGAGATCGTCACCACGTGCGCGCCGCGGTTCATAAACGGCAATGCGATACGATTGAGCGCGGCGACTCCAAAGACATTTACCTTATAAACCTGTTCGAAATCTTCGATCGTAGTTTGTGAAAACGGTTTCAAAACGAGCGATCCCGCATTGTGGATGATGGCATCTACGGATTTCCACGAAGATGAGAGAAATTCGGCAACTTTTTGCAGATCGGCATCCGCTGTCAGATCTGTCTCAAGAAAAGTTATGTTTGGATTGCCCTGCAACTGCGGCGCAGCCTTTCTCGACAATGCAAGAACCTGATGATCTTTCGAAAATTGCAGCGCCAGTTCCAGTCCGATGCCGCGGCTTGTGCCTGTAATAATTATTTTTTTCATCCTGCCAAAGATAAAACTCACATTTTACTTTATCTGCTTTTGATGATGCTTTTTGCGGTATGAAATAACCTGGAATATTGCCATCGCCGCAAAAATTCCGGCAAAAATGATCGTATGATCCGGCAGCCAGGACCAGGCAGCATACCCGGCAAAATAATCGATTATTAAAATAAAACATGACATTCCCGATCCGGTACCAACTACACATCCTGAGACAAACGCCAAGTCCTCGACCCGGCCGCGGGTGATAAACCCATTTCCGGCCAGATACAGATTCCATCCAAGCCAGAACGGCACCTGGATCACATTGAGTGCACTCGCTAAAATGCCCGCCATAAACGGCGAATAAACGAGGTACGCCGAATAGTTAGGGTTTGATTTGTGGAAGCCGATAAATGAAATGACTGCAAGCAAAAGTAAAAAGACAATTGAGAAAAGTCTGATATAACGAAACATTGCTGAATTTTCCGCAATGTGGTGCGCAAATACCAACGTCAGGTAAATTACAAAAGATTCAATGACCACAACTCCGGAGATAAATGCTAAAAGCGCACGGAATCCATCATTGCGGAAAATTTCAAACCCTAAAAGATTAAGCCAGCCCAGTGGGATTGACCCGAGAAAGCTCACGATTAAACCCACGATGATATTGCGGATGACTGTTCTCATTAAAAATTCGCGATTTGCCGGGATTGGTGCAGATGGATGCGATACTGTTCCATTCCCTCTTTATTTGAGAGAAAGCGTGTTCCGCGCCGGTGATTCTCAGAACTGATCTCATACATGTATCGGATATGTCGGATGAGCTCTTTCCACGCAAAAAAGATTGAATGCTTGGGATCATATATGTGCGTTGGCTCACTCGAACTTCCATTTACTTCGACAATACTGAAATTCCGTCCGGCTTCGAGATCGGTGAAATCATCGTACATGATATCGAGCCTGCCAAAGAAAAAACCGGGGATTTTGAGGCAAATCTGATTGATCGAACTTATAAGTCCATCACTGATCAGGTGACTCACATCGGTAAATTTTGCACCACGCGCATGATTTCCGTACGGCATCAGATTTATTTTTTTTCCGAGAGGAAGAATCGTGTTTAAAACGTCGGAATGTTCCCTCGCTATATTTGAAAGCTGCATGTGATGACGCGGATCTTTCATCAGAAGTTCTTTAACCGTGGATTTTCCGTCTCCGCTGACGATGATAAATTCTTTTGAAACTATGCCCGTAATTTGCCCGCGGTCTAAACGCGGATCCCTGACGTAAAAAATGCCGATTTCCTTCGGATAATTTATCATATCCTGGATCACAAAATCAAATTTTGCACGCAGACAATAATTCCGGAGCATCTCGTCGGAGTTGATTTTCCTGACTCCGGAGCCGCGCAAACCGATGTCGGGTTTCGCAATCAACGGATATTGGATCCCGGTGGCTTCCTTTCGTTTGAGCACCTGGTCAAAAACATCATTCGCCGAAATCAAGATTGTCTTAGGATAGAGTTCTGCGGGCAGCATGTCATAAATCTGCTTTTTGCTTTCCGACATGAATCCGCCGTTTTGCATTCCGGGATTTGCGGCATTAAAGAAAAAGACTGTCTTTGCGCGTAAACTGTAATAAGCCCATAAAAAGAATACTGGAAAGTAAACCACCGCAAACGGCCAGTATTCCCAATGCGTCAACTTATGAAAGAACAATCTCATTGAATGGAAAAAGAGAGCTCCGACATCGTTTTGCTTTCGAGATCAAAATAAGACATCGATATTTCGCGGTTGGAAATGCGTGCCTGTGTGACGCTCAGCGTCTTTAAAAACCCGCGATCGATGACAATGCTCTCGTCCTGGTTGTCATTTTCGCGAAGATGGAAATTAAAAATGTCGTCGATAGTTTTATCTTTCATATAATCTGCAAACATTTTTTCGCGAAAAGCGCGGATGTCTTTCGTATAAAGCGGCGCCGACGACCAGATATGATTTTTTTGCTCATCCACACGCAAGCGCTCCTTTACGGTTCCGTCCCAGCGGCATTGCCAAAGTTCGGCAGATGTGTAAGCGACTATTGTGAAAGGCTCGATGTTTTCGAGGTTGATGCTGTTCCATGCGTCGGGAAATGAATCGGATTCGGCGAGCTCAAGCAGTATGAGTCCGCGGCTCTTCCTCCAATCATCCCTAAACTCATGCTTTTCGGATGCACCGTTCAGCAAGACAAGCACATTTCCATTCCGGTCAGCCACAAACCATGTCCCGCCACCTTTCGGGTCTTTTGGATAAGTCACTTCCTTATTTCCAAGCCGATACGTTTGTGGGGCAATTGCGCCGGGTCGTCCGACCTGTTCATCGCGGTTTGAAGTGATGATCTTTTGATCTCCGCCGACAAATGTTACCGTGCACATTGTTTCCGGTATTCGATGGTTGAGCTTGAAACACCAAAATCGTCGCCGACAGTGATATTGCTGAAGTTTCGCAAACCGACCTTTATCATTGCCTCATGATGAATACAGTGTTCAAGGTTATAAAGCAGTTCACGATTGTAATTTGTAGAGATCGACACTTCGCCATCGCTGTCGTAATGCCTGAT
>CBDUBP010000164.1:0-6187 GCA_965365415.1 uncultured bacterium
TGGCGATACCTTCGAAGAAATTACTTTGACCAAATTTCCTCTCTCGTCGATCAGGTATTTTTGGAAATTCCACTCCACTTCCGAATCCTGCAGGCCATTGAGCTTCTTTTGCGTCAGGTATTTGTAGACGTCGTGCATTTCTCTTCCTTTGACAGTTATCTTCGAAGCCATCGGGAAAGTCACCCCATAATTCTTTTGGCAAAATTTGCCGATATCGGCATCCGATCCCGGTTCCTGGCCGCCAAAATCGTTGGTCGGAAAACCGATGATCACAAGCTTGTCGCTATATTTGGCGTACAGCTCCTGAAGCTGCGCATACTGTGGCGTAAACCCGCATTCGGAGGCGGTGTTCACAATCATCATCTTCTTACCTTTAAAATCCGACAACTTCAGTTTCTTCCCGTCGAGTGTCTGTATCGAGTAATCGTAAAAGGATTGTATCATGGCATTATCTTTTAAACTTGACTGCGCCGTTACCGAAACGGTCGTGCAAATAATCATGCAAAATGCGAAGATTGAATTTTTCATTCGATTAGTTTTCGCTAATATATGAAATCATATTAATTGAAAATCAGGCTAAAAAGAAAGCCCTCCATTACGAAGGGCTTAAATTTTTATCGTTTTACGACACGGAGCGTTTTCGCAAAATCACCTTGAGTGACAATGACGTTGTAAACTCCTGCGGGATACGACTGGCCAAGCTTGATTTCTGATGTATCAAAAATCGAAGACTCAAGTAATCTTCCGGTCATGTCGTAAATCTTCACCGCTGTATGTGCGCTTTCTGAACCTTGAAGCTCGATGCTGAACTCTGAAGCAAACGGGTTCGGATAAGCTGTGGCATCAATAGTTTTCGACACGAGGCGCACTCCTCCCGGAACAGTCAGCGAACAGGTTTTCCCATATGGTCCGGCCGCGTCAGACGTATTGAAAGCAATGCGCACATTCACATTGTAAGTCGTTCCGGGAACAATGCCCATTCCGGCAAAATCATTAAGGGTAAAGACTCGAAGCGATTTTGTCACTTCCACGCCGCCTACCGGAAGTCCTCCGCCCGTCAGCCTGAACGTATAAGAAATAGCACCCGGATACGAAGCTGCATAGATCGGTGTATTCATCGAAGGAACTGCGTATGGTCCGCCGATACCGTTGTCGCATTGCGCATCCTGCAAACCTACCGTTGGGAAAAGCGGTGTCGTTACATTACAGATTGGTCCGAAACCAAGATATGTCCCGTCGGTATTCCTCACGGCCACATCAACCTGGTAGGTTTTATTGTACTGAACAGAGAACGCTGTGATGTCGCTCATCTTGAAATCGCGAACCGGACGATCGATCGTTTGTGTATTTGAAGGATTGAGCGGATCGGTGATCCTGAATCGATATCCGTTTGCGAAAGGAACGAGGTTCGCATAGATCGCATCATTGATCGTGCTAAGTGTTTGGCCGCACTGACCAAGCTGAGTGATCGCAGCCGGAGTACTTACCGTACAGGCTGAAGGCGTATAAGGCTGTAGGAATCCGGCAAAATAAACGGCAACCTCGATTTGGTAAGTCGCACCAAATGAATAATTCGTCAGCTGTGTCAGTTTCATCGCGCGCAATGGTGTATTCAAAAGCTGAACCTGACCCGCATTCGGACCGCTGACAGTTGTCACGCGCCACTGGTATCCCTGCGCACCTGCCACAAGTCCGGCGTAGATCATCGAATCGATCGAGGCTAATATTGTTCCACAGGTTGCGGTTCCTACAGTTGTGGATTTTGGCGGAAATCCTTCATCGACAGAACCATCACAGTCGTCATCGATAAGGTTATACCCTACTTCCGTCGCACCCGGATTCACTGCCGCATTGCCATCATTACAATCGCCTGATATGATTACATATCCTGCCGGCGCGATACAATCCACAACCGAAATACCCGCATCCCCATATCCGTCACCATCCGAATCAGCGAAATAAGTTTGATTTGGCAGCACGCTTAAAAGCGCCGTGTTGTTCGATGAAACAGCAAGGATGTCAGTAGATTTATCAGTTCGTTCGATCGAATCGACCGTCAAATTCTGACCGTCATTTGAAATATCAAGTATGGCAGCAAAGGAGGCATTTCCTGATCCGTCGGCAATAACGTCCGATGCTGTCTGTGGAGCGCCGCCATCAATCGTATATGTAATTGTTGACGTAGAGCCAGCAAGTAATCCGGTAACATTGAATGTCGCTTCGGCATCATCGCAAACGGTCGCAAGTTGTGTTATGCTGCCAAACGTTGGAGAAGCAACAGAAGTTGTAACGGTAATCACGTCAGAGTTCGGCGATAGGCTGTTCGCGGATTCGCCACGGACGCGATAATAATACGTAGTATCTTCTTCAAGACCTGTAACGATTTGTGATACTCCCATAACGGCAAGATTCTCATAACCGGGCACAAATAATGATGTCGTATTGTTGATCGTATGGCTTCCAAGATCTGAAGTAGTATCCTCGTCAAATTGGATCCATTCAGTTGAAAGCGTTGCAAAAGATGAAGACAGGGGCGCGCCGGCCGGTGGATTCACGGTAACGCCTCCAAAAACAGTAGGCTTGCGTACAAGTGTTTTGTTGACTGTCGAAAATCCAGATGCAGTCCATGCCGTTCCGGGATCACCACCGATCCTACCGAAAATATCGACATTCGAAGCGGTTGAAATCTTATAAAGTGCGATCGCATCATCGCCATTAAAATTTATTGCGGCATTGGAAGGATAAGTCTCGATACTGGCCGACCCGTTCCGATAAACGATCGTAGCTCCGTGTTCAAGATCTCCACTCAACTGAATTTCGTTGTTAGCAGTGACCGAACCATTGACATAAAGGTGGAGTTCGTAATCGCTCAGGTCAACTGTGGAGCCTGTTCCGTTATAAATCTCAAGATATTTATTGTTCGAACTGCCCTCGATATACTCCGAAAAGAACAGATCAGTGGTTGGCGTAATCAAAGCAAAATCAGGATTGGTCGAGACGTCGAGCCTGTATCCATCTGCTCCGGGTTCGGCCATCCAGTTTGCAATAAAACTGTCAGGCGCTATTGAAGAACCGGCGAGAACTTCCGGCGCAGTCAGATGTGAAGTTAAAAGTGTCTGCTGCACGCCATATACCGTACCAGTTGCATCTGTTGCAAATGCTTTGAAATAATAAGTCGTATTAGGTTCAAATGATGAGACCGTAGCTGAAAACGTTCCCGCAGAAAGGTCTGAAGACAATGCAACGGTACCTGCTCCATCTGAGAAACCGTCAATCGTACTGTACTCAAAGCCATATGGGTTAACTGTCGAACAGCCTTCTGTCAAAGTCGCGTTAAGCGTCGCAGCTGTTGATGAAATTCCGGAAGCCGCCTGTGTTGCTACCAATACTGCGGTGTTGATCCCCGAGCCCGAAGCTGAAACTTCGAACGGTGCTTCCAATCCACCGCCGGTAATAGCAATGTTCCCATCGTATGATGAAACGGTCGTCGGTGAAAACATCACCCAAACTGTTTGGGAAGCTGTATTTCCCGCGTAAGTCAAATTCAACGTTGAAGTGTATGTTCCGTTTTGTGTTGTTGAATAACTGTAACCGGATAAAGCTCCGATAATCAGGTCGCTGCCGTCCAGGTTTTCACCATCAAAGGAAAAGCTTTGGAATGCTGAACCGTTGATGCAGACATTTCCATATGCGGCAAGCTCGCCGGTCAATGTCAGGTTGGCTGCAAGATTTTCGAGCGTCGATAAACTGTCGGATGCACCGAAAGCCGTTTCGATGCCATCGCCATTTCGCGCTTTAAGATCAAACGTATACAGCGTATTGTCTTCAAGTCCGTTTACTGTAATTGTTGCCCATTCAGCGGCGGTACGCCAGACAGCATCGTTGCCAAGAGTTCCGTCGAGTTGTACATACTGCAGTCCTGTCCGGATTGCGTAGACCGTTTCGGAGGAATTCCCATTTTCAGAAGAAGTGTCGACAGAAACATCGATCGAGCTCGTCGTCGAATTATCCAGAGACGGAGCGCCGGGAACATTGGCTAACGTATAAAAATCTTCGTTGGCACCATTTGTCGGCGTTCCCGAAACGGTTCCAACGGCGCGGAAATTATAAAGCGTATTTGGTGCAAGGCCTGTAATTGTCGCGCTGACAGGGGTCGAAACGTCATCGCTTAAGGCAGCAGGCGATGCCGAAACGCTTGTTCCATAGGATAGTGTCGTTCCGTATTCAAAAGTGATATCGGTTGAGAAGTTATTCGCATCGACTGACCCGTTCAGTGTCGCGTCGGCAGTGGTGATGCCGCTTGCTGTATTGGTGGTAACTGTTGGTCCGGTTGCCAGTGGCGTCCCAGTAAGTTTGACGTCATCAACCCTGAAATCAGAAACAATCGTGCACCTGAATCTTAAACGCAGGTTTGCCGTCGACGGAATCGTTCCGGATGGTGTTATCAATAACCAGCCCGTTGTACCGCTTCCGGAAGGGCGTGTATAGGAAAGCGGCGAATAATTCGTTCCATCGCTGCTTACTTCTATGACAAGCTCATTACTGGTGGCAGTCGCAGCTTTATGATGCCCGACAGTAAGGACCAGGTTGGAAAAATTTGCGGTGTTAATATTGGAAATCTGGAAAAATTCCCCGATAGCATTGATCAAAACATTTCCGCCGCCTGAGGCTCCGGTATATCCGGATGACGGAGAAGTGGCACGCACATCCCCAGTTCCGGTAAAAATCAATGTGGAATTCTGGAAGCTGTTCGCCGCAATTGCAGTGGTTCCTGACGGAGTTCCCATATTCTCCGAAAAAATCACGGTCTGTCCGTGCATTTCCAAAACCGCAAGCAACGGCAAGAATGCCATGATCACCCGCGATAACTGTTTGTGTAGTTTTAATTTCATTTGTGCATTATTTTGACGTTCAAATTTACGCCTTATTCCACGGTTTGGCCTTACGGTTTGATTATTATTTTATTAACAGAAGGTTAGTAATGCGCGCCAAAATAGAGTTAATCAGCTTTTGAGCTTAGCCCGTCACCCGATTCTTTCGTAACTTGAAAATAAAAAGTCATGGAAAATAACAGCAACAACCAACAGAATAATGATGAAATTCGTGATGAGATGAACACCGGGATCAATGAAGACGTTTCGGGTAACGACCGCACGTTTGAGCATCGCGACGACCGCGCGCATCATCAGCAATTCGGCAATCGCAAATATGAAAGCCACCGAAACCATTCCTCGAATGATGACCAGCCGCTGACCGATACAAGTCCGACCGGGACATCGCCAACAATTTCCTGACCCTGTTTTCAGGGTTTTTTTATAATTTTAAACAAAAAATCATGAGCTGTAAATTTTCGATAACCTACCCTGGCCAAAAAGAACCATTGATCGATAATCTGCGAACGGCAATACTCCAGCTAAACGGCACCTTTGAAGGCGACAACCTCGCGGGAGTTTTTCGTGGTAACACGCCACTGGGAAGTTTCAGCGGACGATATGAAATAGACAACGACGACATCAACATCGACATCGAAGACAAACCGTTTCTGATCGGGTGCGGCCGAATTGAGAAGGAAATCCGCGATTACCTGGAACGCAACCGCTGACACCTGATTATTCCGGCGCAGATTGTATTTTTGTATCAAAACCTGATATGAAGCGCGCGCTTATTACCATTTTCCTGCTTGTTTTTTCAAACGCTTTCATGACGATCGCCTGGTACGGTCATCTGAAATTCAAACAAATGAATTGGTCACAGAATATCGGATTGGTCGGGATCATTTTCATTAGTTGGGGAATCGCATTGTTTGAATATGCGCTGCAGGTTCCGGCAAACCGGATCGGATACGCCGAAAATGGTGGCCCGTTCAACCTGTGGCAGCTCAAAGTCCTTCAGGAAGTCATAACGCTGGTTGTATTTGTCGGGTTTGCATTGCTTTTTTTTAAGAATGAAACCCTTCGGATAAACCACATCATCGGATTTTGTTTTTTGATACTTGCGGTCTACTTCATCTTTAAAAAATAGAAAGTTTACGCGATACAAGCGATACGGGATCATACTCATAAAGCTTGAAGGCGGCAACGATGACGCAGGCAAACAGGATATGCGCAAAAAAAAGCTGCAAATAATAATCTTTTAACGGAGCCGGCGGTTTTTTATCAGGAAGTTTATACATCACCTGCCACGCCAA
>CBDUBP010000165.1:0-6133 GCA_965365415.1 uncultured bacterium
CAATCTTCCGGAAACTTCTTTTATCCTGACATAGTCGGCGTATTCCGGAGTTTCCTGAAAGCGCTTTAATTCATCTTCAGGCAATTCGCCGGCCAGCCACTTGGCCAGCATTACGTCATCTTGCATTTTATCCATTTGCTTAAGAACACTTTATATTAATAAAACCCTACCGGAACTGGGAAATTTCAGATCGCAGTGATACCAGCGCGCCATGAATACGTTTCTCGACCGCTTTTACCGATATCCCGAACATTTCAGCTATCTCTGCATATTTCTTTCCTTCGATTCGATGTAACAGGAAAGCGCTGCGCTGTGCTTCACTCAGTTTTTGGATGGCATTTTCGAGTTTGATCCTGAATTGCTCTTCTTCGATGATGTACTCGGGGCTTTCATTCGTACGTTCGGATCCCTGATATGATTTGGCAAAATTTAAAACTACTTTTTGATGCGCGATCTGGTTGAGCGACGCATTGCCTGCAACGGTATACAAAAATGATTTTGCTTTCTCAGGCGGTACGTCCGCGCATTTTTCCCAAAGTTTGATAAAAGCCTCCTGCGTCATGTCTTTCGCCTGTTCCTCATTCCCGAATTTGAAATAAATGAAATTGCGAAGTGTGCGCGAATGTTCTTTAAACAGCTTCGCAAATACATTTTCTTCGCAGACTCCTGGTTTTGTAACTTTCATCAACAATTTTATTCGCCGTAAATGTAGAAAATTTCGGCAGGTAGGGTTTACCGCCGCTCAAATGTTTTAAGCCCTAGAACCATGAAAAAAATAATTGTCATATTTTTTGTCCTTGCGCTTTTTCATTCCTGCCAAACGGAAGAAAGCAAAATTTCAATGCCTGCGGATGGACAGCTCACGCCAAATTCGCCGCTGTCCGATTTAGTATTCAGGGTAGCACAATACCCGACGGCTGTCGATAATATCCTTGACGCGTCGAGTTGTACCGGAATCGGACTTCCCGCGACCGTTGTCGCCAATGGCCAGCAGGTCACAATTACAACGACGGATGATTATCAAACAGTTGCCGATATCCTGAACGCGTCGCCGACAGATGTCGATTCTGTTTCGTTTATCTTTCCCATCGTCGTAATAACGGCAGATCATATCGCTCAGACTGTCAATTCACAACAGGAATTCGTTGCGATACTCGACGGTTGTATCTCAAATCCGGCATTTGAAGAAATCCAGTGTATTGATTTTAATTATCCGATAGCCTTCAATACATACAACACGGCAACCCAGGTCGCAAATTTGGTTACTATAATGAACGATACCGAACTGTACGGATTCCTGTCGGCAACATTCGCACAACAGATTGTAAGTATCGTATATCCGATATCGCTCACGCGATCAAACAACCAATCTGTTGTGGTTAATGATAATGACGAGCTTGAAGCCGCAATTTCCGCCTCGATTGACGATTGTACGATCGTGGTACCACCGACCGACCCGCTTGCGGAATTATTGATTTCGGGATCATGGTACGTGTCGTATTACTATCACAATGAAGATGAGACGTCGCAGTTCGCTGCTTACGATTTTGTTTTTTTGGATAATGGAACAATTTCCGCATCCGATGGCAGTCAAACATTTATTGGCACGTGGAATTCGTACGATGAGGGCACCCAGCAAATGCTTGACATCGATTTCAGCGATTCCGAGCTTGGTGATCTTGACGATGACTGGCGGTTGATTGATTTCGACGCGAACAATGTACGGCTACGTCAGGACGGCGGCGGCGACGATCCGGACCGACTTTATTTTACACGAAACTAATCAGTCAATGAGAAGTGTTGTCAGATTATTGCAAGGGCTGGACATTTCTGAGAATGCCCTGGAAAAGTTTAGCTCCAGATGGGTGTACTATAATAATTGGATGTTAATCTGGGTCATGGTCTCAGTGCTCATCTTCGTGCTTTTTAATTTGCTTTTTAACCAATATTCAATCAATAAAACATTAATGCTATGAAAAGAACGTTTTTTACATTGTGCCTGGGAACCTTGTTATTCCTGACAACTGCGTCCACGTGCAGCCCTGACGACAACAGTTCCACTTCTTCCCAAGATCCGGCCCCGGTGATAAACACTGTTACCCAGGGAAATTGGCGCGTCACGAATTTCACGGAGGATGATTCCGATCACACGAACTATTTTACGGGGTATACTTTCACTTTTGGTCCTTCGAATTCCGTAGTCGCGACAAACGGCACAAACAGCTATACTGGCGTCTGGAGTGTTACCGATGATCACAGCAGCAGCGATGACGATCATCCGAACAGCAGCCTTGATTTCAACCTATATTTCAGCAGCCCAAACCACTTCACGGAGCTCAATGAGGACTGGGATATTCTCGAACGCACGGACAACAAAGTGCGGCTAAAGCATATTAGTGGCGGCGACGGCAGTGTCGACCTGCTGACATTCGAAAAGAATTAGTGCCTATCAGTTCTAAATGGGTTAGATAATGATTCTCTAAAAATGGTGGCTGCGGTCACCGTTTTTTATTTCTTCAGGTAGGGTTTTATGTGTTTCGCTTGTTTTAGTGCAGAATCAAATATGAACTATGAATCTTAAAACTTTATTTTCTGCATTTTTTATTATGGCGATGAGCCGCGCGGTGGCACAAATGGAAGTCGATCCGTCGTGGACGTTGATTTCAGACCAGACACATTACGACAGTGCGACCGATCTGTATGTTACTCCCAATGGTGAGTCTTTTGTACTGGGTCACATTGGCCAAGTCGCCGGTTTCCCTAATTCAAGCAATTTGATGCTGATCAAGGTTTCCGCGGACGGCATCGAGCAATGGCGGAAATTCATTCATCCGATAAATGAAAACTGGGAACTTTTTGCAAAGACGATTACGACCGACGGCAACGGCAACATGATCGTCGTTTTTAATGAAAATTATAAGTATACAGATTATGTCAGTGCGCGCATCGTGGTCCGGAAATATGACACAGATGGCAACGTAATCTGGTCGCATTATCTAACCGACGATATCTACGGCAGGATCGAGGATGTAGCCGCACGTGAAGCCGTTATTAAGAATGGTAATCTGTATCTGGTCGGTTCGACATATCAGGATATGTTCGCAGAGGATTCGAGTTCAGATGGACTCATCCTTAAAATTGATTGCGAAGATGGTTCGATAGTTAATAAGATAATCTTCGACAGCGAGTATCATTCGGATGATATGCTGCGTGAAATGAGGGTGTCGGATGGAGGCGAGATCCATGCCATCGGCAAAAGCCGCGGTTATGCAGGACCGGGTGGCATTTATTCCAATTACGATGCATTGACCGCAAAATTTGGCGTTGATGGAGATTTAATTTGGACTGTCCGCCACAACGGATCGGGAAATTCTGAAGATCTGGGCATCAATCTCGACGTCGATGGTCAGGGAAATGTCTATACATCTAGTCAGATTAAAATAATCGGCATCAATCAGCGGCAGGTAAACATTCATAAGATTTCGCCATCGGGCCAGATTTTATGGAATCATGCGTATATGGGATCGAGTTCGGGATGGAATTGGGATCAGCCGGTGGAAATCATGCAAAATGGGAATGTAGCATTTGTGGCTTCGGGAATCGACGGTATCACGACGAAAGTGCTGGACCCCGCCACCGGATCGGTAATTTGGCACTCCAATTACAACAGAAACAGTGCCGGGGCCGTAAATCATCCGAGATATATGATCACCGATGCCGACAGCAATATTTATATAACCGGCACTTCACGCGATACAACGCCAATGGGCAACGGTTACGATATGGTTACTTTAAAATATTCCCAGGATGGCGTGCCGGAATGGGTTTCTAATTTTTCATATTCCGATTACGAAACTGCCGGTGATGACGGTGTTAAACTCGCATTGGATTCCCAGGCGAATGTATATGGGATCGGATGGACACAGGATGCAACGAACAACATGGAGTATTTACTGTTGAAATATGGAGCATCTCTTACTGTTAATGATGCTGTTCCTGCTGATATTTCGATCTATCCAAATCCTGCATCGGATTTTGTCAACCTGCGCTTAAACAACATCGATCAGGTCGAATCGGTATCAATTACTGATATTTCAGGAAGGATTTTACAAAACTACCGGCGTGCTGAATTTTCAACACAAAACCAAATGAAAATTCCGCTTGGAGATCTGGCTTCTGCCATTTATATCATAGTAGTCGAAACTCAAGGCGGCAGGGTTGCATATAAATTTCTAAAAAAATAGTAATTCAACGTGTGGGAATTATTGCTATGGATGAATGATGCCGGGATTATTCCCGGCATCATGCATTAAAGGCTTGCCGGAATTTTTCCCGTTCCGTTGGTCGCGCCGTTGGTTCCTGTGCGGTCGGCCGCCGATCCTTTAAATTTATTTTGCGTTCCGCATGAAACGCTGCCGATCATCCCTGCGCAAAGCATCAGCATTATGATCCGTCGGGTTAGCTTTTTCATGACTTTGATTTTTCGATTAAAGTTAATGACCGAGCGTCAAAAAGTCAATACGGCATTTGCTGAATATCTTATATGATTCCAAGTGCAGCCGCAGGAACTTTCGCGCTGAATTGCTGTTACTTCGAATCCAAATTCCTAAATTTGCAATCCAAACCCAGAATCCATGTTTGATAATTTAAGTGAGAAGCTAGATAAAGCTTTCCATATATTAAAAGGCCACGGAAAGATTACAGAAATCAACGTGGCGGAAACCTTGAAAGAAGTGCGTCGTGCGTTGCTTGATGCCGATGTGAACTATAAGATTGCAAAGGATTTTACGACCAAAGTCAAAGAGAAGGCAATAGGCCAGAACGTACTTACCACACTCCAGCCGGGTCAGCTGATGGTCAAGCTTGTCAAGGACGAACTTACCGAACTGATGGGCGGTGATGCAGCCGGTATCAATCTTTCGGGCACGCCGACGGTAATCCTGATGTCGGGTTTGCAAGGATCAGGTAAAACGACCTTTTCAGGAAAGCTCGCGAATTATCTGAAGACTAAAAAGAATAAAAAGCCGCTTTTGGTGGCATGTGATGTTTATCGTCCGGCAGCGATCAACCAGCTTCATGTGGTCGGTGGCCAGATCGGGGTTGAGGTATACTCGGAGCCGGAGAATAAAAATCCTGTCCAGATTGCCGAAAATGCCATACGTCACGCAAAATCAAATGGATTCAATGTCGTTATTGTCGATACCGCGGGCCGACTTGCCGTTGATGAGCAGATGATGAACGAGATTGCAAATGTCCATCAGGCGATCAAGCCACAGGAAACATTGTTCGTGGTCGACGCGATGACGGGGCAGGATGCTGTCAATACGGCAAAAGCATTTAACGACCGCCTTGATTTTGACGGTGTGATACTTACCAAACTCGATGGCGATACGCGTGGCGGTGCTGCCATTTCGATCAAATCAGTCGTCAACAAGCCAATCAAATTTGTCGGGACGGGCGAGAAGATGGAGGCCATCGACGTGTTCTACCCGTCGCGTATGGCAGAACGGATCCTCGGAATGGGTGACGTCATCTCACTCGTTGAACGTGCGCAGGAGCAATACGACGAAGAAGAAGCGCGCAAACTTCAGAAGAAAATCGCAAAGAACGAATTTGGCTTCGACGATTTCCTCGCGCAGATCCAACAGGTCAAGAAAATGGGTAACATGAAAGATCTTGTCGGCATGATTCCCGGAGCCGCGAAGGCCATGAAAGATATCGAGATTGAAGACGATGCGTTTAAACATATAGAAGCGATAATTCATTCGATGACGCCCGCAGAACGCAAGAAACCGTCGCTGATCGATGTCAAACGGAAGAACAGGATCGCCAAAGGCTCAGGAACAAAGATCGAGCAGGTCAACCAGCTCATGAAGCAGTTCGACCAAATGAGCAAAATGATGAAAATGATGCAAGGTCCGGGCGGTAAGAATCTGATGAAAATGATGGGCGGAATGAAGGGAATGCGATAGTAATTATAAATGATGAATTTTAAATTTGAATGGTTGAGCCTATTTAAAGTTTAAAATTCAAAATTCAACATAACGAAATGAAGTTACTCGACGGGAAGAAGACCGCGGCCGACATCAAGAATGAAATCCGTGCAGAAGTGGAACTGATGAAGGCGCACGGT
>CBDUBP010000166.1:0-6105 GCA_965365415.1 uncultured bacterium
CATGCTTGCTTTTGCTGCGGGCGCGAATGCACAGGATAAGAAAATGTCAGCAGAGGAATCTGCTAAGCTTGATGCCATCGAGATGTCACAAGCGTTGAACCTGCCTGCCACTCAGCAAATGGATTTCCAAAGGCTTTTTCAAATGAAGCACGACGTGATGAGCGATCCTAACATGTCGATCGAAAGGAAGAAAGAAATGGCGCGCGTAGTTGATTTAAAAATCAGGGCGTCATTGAATGCAGAACAATTGCAGAAACTTGATGCGAATCCTGCCCTTCTTGCAAAACTGACCGGAACTGCATCAGCTAATGAAGCGGCCATACAACCGAAAAAGTAAGATACCTTTTTTTAAGATGAAAGACGCCTTTGTAATGAAGGCGTCTTTTTTTATAGGGTTTCGGCAACCTTGCGAACTGCGGCGATCGTTTGATCAAGATCCGCATAGGTAAGCGCATCGGTGATGAACCACGTTTCGTACGCCGATGGAGCGATATAAATTCCTTCGTCGAGCAATCCATGGAAAAATTTGGGGAAACGATCATTCGCAGCGAATGCCGAGGAACGAAGATCAACAACGGGTGCCGAGTCAAAATGCACGGAAATCATTGAACCTTTTCGGTTGATGGTAAATGGGATCCCTGATTCCTCAATTGCCCCGCGCATCCCTTTTTCAAGATAAGCCGTTTTTTTCTCCAGACGCTGATAGATTTCGGGATCGGTGTCAAGTGCTTCGAGCATTGCGAGGCCCGCAGCCATGGCCAGCGGATTTCCGGAAAGTGTTCCGGCCTGGTAAACAGGACCGATTGGCGCAAGATGATTCATTATTTCGCTTTTCGCAGCGAAAGCACCCACGGGAAGTCCGCCACCAATTACTTTTCCAAACGCGACGATATCAGCATCGATGCCATACACTTCCTGTGCGCCACCTCGCGCAAGACGGAAACCTGTCATGACCTCGTCAAATATCAATAGGATCTCGTTCTCAGTACAAATATCTTTTAAAGCTTGCAAAAATCCGGGCTGTGGCGGAACGCATCCCATATTCCCGGCGACAGGTTCGATGATCATGCAGGCGATTTTTCCCTGGTTCGCATCGACAAGCATCCTGACACTTTCAATATCGTTGTAATGCGCCATCAAGGTGTCTTTCGCGGTTCCCTGCGTGACACCCGGGCTGTCTGGCGTACCAAATGTACTAGCACCGCTTCCGGCCTGAATTAAAAATGCATCTGAATGTCCGTGGTAACATCCGGCAAATTTGATGATCTTGTCTTTTCCCGTAAAACCACGCGCAAGGCGAACGGCCGACATACAGGCTTCCGTCCCTGAATTGACAAATCTGATCTTATCAATGTTGGGAACCATTTTCACCGCAAGCGCCGCGATCCTGGTTTCAAGTTCGGTTGGTGCACCAAAAGATGTTCCTGATTTTGCGCGATCGATTACCGCTTCAACGACCGGGTCGAATGCGTGTCCGAGGATCATCGGCCCCCATGAATTGATATAATCGATATATCTGTTTCCGTCTTCATCAAAAAGGTACGCTCCTTTAGCACTTTTTATGAAGATTGGTGTTCCGCCGACCCCGCGAAATGCACGCACGGGCGAATTTACCCCGCCGGGGATGACTTTTTCAGCATCGGCAAAAAGCCTGCTGCTACGTTCGTATCGCATGATTATCTTATTCTGAGCTGCTGCCCAATTGAGATGACGTTTTCAGTCAGATTGTTTTTACGGCGAAGTTCATCCACCGACAGGTTGAATTTTTTTGAAATCGAATAAAGCGTGTCGCCTTTACTTACCTGATAAAGGTCTGAATTATCCGAAATTGATTCCCTGGTATTGGCGGGAATGAATTCCTTTCCAAGAACTTCCGAATCGTATTGATAAAGCTGGTAGCGTTCGATGATGCTGATCAGCTTCTCAGGATACCTTGGATCGGTCGCATATCCGGCCGCGCGAAGGCCTTTTGCCCATGCCTTGTAATCGTCTTTGTCGAGGTTGAAAAGCGAGTCGTATCTCGATCGTGATGTCAGGAACAATGAATGATCCTCGTATGATTTCTCGGCCATATCGTACTTTCGGAAACATTCCCCGGCCGCATCGTCATCGTAAGCAACGCTTGGTCCCGTCCACTCTTTGTGGCATTTGATGCCAAAGTGATTGTTCGCAAGCATGCTCAGAGGACCTGTTCCTGCACCCGACTCAAGGATTCCCTGACCGATAATAATGCTTGCGGGTATTCCATACTGCTGCATGTTGCTTTTTGCAATACTTTTATAAGTATTAATATAATCGTGGACCATTTGGGTCGTTACTTTGACCTGCGTGGTTGCTTCGAGAATTTCGGATTTGGAATAAACAGTAGTCTTTGATGTGCTTTGGTCTGATTCCTTTGCGTTCTTGTACTTTTCAGCAATTTCTCTTTTTGATGATGTTTGTCCCGCGCGCGGTGTAGTGCGTGCTATTACCTGACGTTTTGAGGGCTGCTTCTTTACGGTCCGTGAAATGGACGATTTCGATTTTGAACTGCCGGATCTAGATGTTCCGCAGCTGATGGCGAGCATGGCAAGCAACACAAGGAGAATTTTTCTAATCATAAACTTCTATTATTGGTAGGTTTTTCTTTTTCAATACCTGGTTCATTCCCTCAATTCCCTGAAGACCGCCGGTATGGATCAGCAAGACTCTTGAACCATCGGGGAAAAATCCGCGCTCGATCAGGTCCATAACGCCAAAAACCATTTTTCCCGTATATATTGGATCGAGTGGAATTTTGGTATCAGCCGAAAATCTGTTGATAAACCGAATCAAATCTGTGTCAATTTTCCCATAACCTCCAAACGAATATCCTGGAATAAGCCGCCAGTTGTCTCGTTTGGCATATTTACGAATGCTTTCTTCAATTTGACTGTGATCAAGCAATGCAGGAAAACCCAAAACGACCTGGTCGGCGTTGCAACTGTTGGCAATTCCACTTATGGTTCCGCCGGTTCCGACAGCGCAGCAAATATAGTCAAACGTCGCATCATCCGGGCTGAGAATTTCTTCACAGCCTTTTACGGCGAGCGCATTCGTTCCGCCCTCAGGCAACAGATAGAAAGGCCCATGGCGTTCAAGCAGACTGTTGATAAATTCATCATTCTCCTTTTTACGATATTCGTCGCGCGATAAAAATTCCAGTTTCATTCCGCATGAAACCGCAAACTGCAACGTTGGATTCAATGCCCTGTCGATAAGTTCATCACCTCGTATGAAACCCATGGTTTGAAATCCGAATTCTTTCCCCGCTGCGGCAGTTGCAGAAATATGATTTGAGAACGCACCGCCAAATGTCGCAAGAGTGCTGATTGCACATGATCTTGCCTGTCCGAGATTATACTTTAATTTTCGAAATTTATTTCCGGAAATGGTCGGATGCAACTGGTCTTCGCGTTTCATCCAGAGTGAAACACGCTGTTTGCAGTCGATTTCTACATTGTGGGATTCCATTCGGCAAACATAAAAAAAAGGCCTTTCAGCCTTTAGTATTTTCTCGATATTGTGATCTTCTTCGTCAGCTCTCCCTGATCCGAAAGTAGTTTGGCAATATACACGCCTTCACTGAAATCCGCCGTAGGGATCCGCTCAAACGAAGATTTTCGATTCAATACTCTTTTTCCTGACATGTCGAACATTGACAAAGATCTGACGGGCTGGCTTTCCGGATTATATACTGACAAATACTGTTCGTTATTGTTCTGGATGATGTCGAGCGCTGCATCTTTAAAATCATTGTCCGAAAGCATTGCATCCTTAAAAGTAATCTCGAACCTGTTCTCATAAACACCTGCCTCAAGTGTGACATCATATGTTCCGCTTCTGATTTCATGATAAGAGTTGTCGGCCGCGTCAAATATGTAAATCTGCTGATTGGGATCAAAGCTGAGGGTTTCAGGTATGTAAAACCGGAATGTACTGTTTGCGGATGAGCGCACCCCGATCGGGATTCGCTTATTGACATCGAAAGTAATTCCCTGAATGATGTATTTATCGTTGTCGATGATGAAATAAACATCGTTCGGAAGCGTAGCATCTGCCGGACTGAACGCATCTATTCCCCGATCGATGCCATCGGTCGCATCGGGCACGAACGCAAGTGCAAGTTGTCGTGTATGCTGATTATTTAAAATCGTATTGATTCGTATCTGCGAGATCTCCTGAAAATCCGAATCGGAAGAAATCTCTTCATTTTCATTTGCCGCCAACCGTTCGAATTGTGACAACGCTCCTGATTCCTTATAATAGACGCGATGCACGTTCTTATGGGTGACATTGCCTGATGACAGTCCTTTTACCATGAATCCCTGTCCTATTGGAGCGTATTTCCGTTCGATGGCAAGTCCTGAGGATGTTCCTGCCGTACTGAGATTTCCGTTCCCATCATAAGTATCAAATGTCGCAGGTACATAAATTCCATTTGATGCCAATGACACGGGCGAATAAGTTCCGTAGCCTCCTTGATACTGGGTCAGAAAATGGGAATTGACGGATTTATTTTGCTCCCAGTAATATGCGATGCCTGTGCAGGTTGAATTCGACGCATCGAGCAGAAAAGCATTGACGTGCAGCGCGGAAGGATATGGATTCCCGGTAAGGGTCAGCTGGTTTGCGGCCACTGATACGGTGATGTTGCCATCGTTCGGCTTTCCCCGGAAATCATATCGCTGTGCACTGCCGGGATTATTCTGTACGCCATTAACGGTGGTCGCATCGGTACCTGACGTACCTTTCATCGTAAATCCCTGCCCCGGAAAAAAATTATTCGCCGATCCTACAAAAACCCACTGCGCGTATGAGTTCGAAATGACAAATTTGTAAATCCATTCAGTTGCAATCGCAAATGGCGATGCAGTTCCATCGTGAATTGATGGCGCCAATAAGGATGCAGGTGTTGTGGCAATGATCGAAGATGGCACTCCAAGCAAAGAAACTCCAAAAGTTTCATTCCCGACTGCAGCAGATGCGCTTCCAACGGGCGAACACCAGTAGTTGTAATCGAAATTGTCAGATGTACCTTCCTGGAATACCGAAAGCCTCCCCGCGCCTTGGTTTGTAGAAATCCCGGCTGTTCCTTGCAGCAACTGAGATTCATTACGCAGATAAAAATTTCCATTGTTCTGCAGGTTGATATCCTGCTTGACAAATACGACCTGGTCGTTGGCATAAACGTAACTGTTTGGGCTGACATATAGCTGGGAAAATGCATCTGCAAAAATCAGGATAGCTGCGAAAACAAGTATTTTTTTCATCATATTGGACAATTAGTATTACTCTGAATATGAATCTGTTGCAGCGACCTGCCGTTCGTCGAGGAAATTTACATCTCGTCGACAAATCGTCGCTCGACAATGTCTTTCGTATAAATTTAATAAAAATATCTTCCGTATGTCCCTCAGATACAAATATTTATCTCTACTATTATTATGGTCAGTCCAAAGCTTTACACAAGTCGGGATCGGTACGACCACGCCGGCAGGTATGCTCGACGTTACCTCAACCACCAATGGAATGCTCGTACCGAGAGTAGCGCTGACCTCACGAAATGTATCCGCACCGGTCGTAAACCCACAGGGCGCCGGGTTGGTTAACGGAACTTTGGTTTGGAATACGGCGACCGCGGGAATTGCGCCAAATAATGTAGCGCCGGGATTCTATTATTGGAACGGCGCCTCTTGGACCGCCATTTCCGGCACTGGCAGCAATGCGTGGTCGATAACGGGCAACAGTGGTCTGTTAGGCGGGAGTACAGTTGCTGCCGGGACAAACTTCATCGGAACGACGGACGCTCAAAATATCGACTTCCGGACAAATAACAATTTTGTCGGACGCTTCAGTGCGCTCGGCGAATTCTTTGTAGGAACTTTAAATACAGTCATTGCAGGAGATTTAATGAATGTAGTCAGCAATGCAACGTTTCCCTGGGCAATCAATGGCTTTTGCAAAAGACTTTTATTGTCAGGGATGTCGATTTCCATACCAAGGAAAAACATCAATAAGAGAATTCCCATCTCTCCTATTGAACCAATATTATCCGTTTTGGAAAAAATACCGATCACATAAGGC